>NZ_LZJE01000349.1:0-31979 GCF_001666865.1 Mycobacterium sp. E136 | reverse complement strand
TATCAGTCTGACACCACCGTCGTTGACCAACGACCGCCGCGACACCGACTAACCCCGATCAAACGAAAGCCGCCCCGGCATCACACCTGGGGCGGCTTTCCCCTGCCTATTGACAAACGGTGCCTACATATCAGCTGTTCTGACCTGACAGGTTAGGTACACGGCTGGCCGGTGGTTGACCTTTGAGTGCGGTGTGGCCGCGGTGGTGATTGTAGGTGTGTAGCCATCGTGGGAATTCGGCGCAGCGTTCGGCGTCGTTGCGGTAGAGCCGGGCGTAGGCCCATTCGTCGAGCAGGGTGCGGTGAAATCTCTCCACCTTGCCGTTGGTCTGGGATCGATAGGGACGGGTGCGGCGGTGCTTGATCTGGCCCAAGGCATCACCGAATTTGTGCGATCGATAGCAAGACCCGTTGTCGGTCAACACGGTTCGCACTGTGAAGCCGCATTCGTTGAACCAGGCGTTGGCGCGCAGCCAGAACGCTGCCGCGGTCTCTTGGCGTTCATCAGCCAACAGTTCGGAATAGGCCAGCCGCGAGTGGGCATCGACGGCGGTATGGAGAAAGTGATACCCACGCACCAGGCGACGATCGCGGCGCTGTCCGGGTTGCTTATCGGCGTTTGCGTTGCGGTTGCCGGTGGTGCGGCCAAGCATGCGCCAGCCGCCGCCAGCGGGGATCTTGCCCAGCTTCTTGATATCGACGTGCACCAGCTCGCCGGGATGAGCTGACTCCATCCGGCGGATCACGCGTCCGGTCGGACGGTCCACCCATCGAAGTCTGGCCAGGCCATAGCGAGTGAGCACGTTATGCACCGTGGAGACATTCAGGCCAAGCAGATAGGCGATCCGCGCCGGCCCCCACCTGCGGATCACCCGGACTTTGATGATGCGTCGCTCGGTGCGGGTGGGAGTTCGATTCGGGCTACGACGGGGCCGTGAGCTGCGATCGGCCATTCCAGCCGGCCCCTGCTCGCGGTAACGCCGGGCCCACCGCTGCGCCGTGGTGACGGCGACCTGGAACCGCTCAGCGGCACGGCGCAACGACCAACCGTCCTCAACGATGCAACGGGCCAGACGCAGACGACCGGTCTCAGACAGTGGGGCATCACGGTGGGACACGAAGACCTCCGAGATGAGTTGGTGCGTTCCTTGACAGCTCGCACTTCACTCGGAGGTCTTCGTCATGTCACCACGCCACGCCGTACCTAACGTCCGTGGTCAGAACAGCTAGCGGATCGACTCGAGCCCGGCGTCGATCAGCGGCGCGACCGCGTCGTCGACCATGGTGACGAAGTCCGACGGCGCGCCGCCAACCCGACCGCGGTAGGCGATGCCCGCCGCGATGATCGCCAGCTTGAAGTACGCCAGGCCCATGTAGAACTCCCAGTGGTCCAGCGGTTGACCGGAGGCCACCGAATACCGTTGTGCGAGTTCGTCTGCCGGAGGGATCAGCGGTGACGCCCACGCCGCGTCGGCGTGCACGAGGTTGAACATCGGGTGTCGGTATACACACATCAGCGCCGCATCGCTGATGGGGTCGCCCAGGGTGGACATCTCCCAATCCAGAACCGCGAGCACCTTGGTTCCGTACTCGGCGTCGAGCATCGTGTTGTCGATGCGGTAGTCGCCGTGCACGATCGCGCTGCGGCTCTGGGCCGGGAGCGCCTCCCCCAGCGCGGTGTGCAGCCGCTTGACGTCGTCGTCGCGTTCGTCCCCTTCGCGGCGTACCAGCTCCCACTGCCCGCCCGACTGGAAGGGCTCGATCTCGACGCCCTGGACCGTCATCTGCGTTCGGAGGGCATCGCCCGTTCCGGTGACCTGCGCGCCGAGCTGATCTCCGGCGGCCGCTCCAACCTGACCTTCCTGGTGTGCGACGACCAGTCGAAGTGGGTGCTGCGCAGGCCTCCGCTACACGGCCTGACGCCGTCGGCGCACGATATGGCCCGCGAGTACAAGGTGATCTCCGCGCTGCAGAACACGGCCGTGCCCGTGCCGCGCGCGGTGACCATGCGTAACGACGACACTGTGCTGGGCGCGCCGTTCCAGATGGTCGAGTACGTCCCCGGCCGGGTGATCCGTCACGCGGCCGAACTCGAGGCCCTCGGCGACAAAGCCGCCATCGAGGCCTGCGTCGACGCGTTGATCAAGGTGCTCGCCGATCTGCACGCGCTCGACCCGGAGGAGGTCGGGCTCGGCGACTTCGGCAAGCCCACCGGATACCTCGAACGGCAGGTGAAGCGCTGGGGCGGGCGCGGCTCAGCGGTCATTTGCAAATGTCTACCACTGCTGATTCCTGGGCAGCAGGTCCCATACGTGCTCGGTGGAGTTGACGCCGGCTACGAAGAACGCCTTGCGCGTCGACGACCACAGCAGCCGCGTGATGCCGGCGTAGTCGACCTGCGCGCACAACAGCCGTTCGGTGCCCATGACGTCGTGGACCAGGGCGTTGATGACGCCGCCGTGGCTGAACAGCGCGACGGTGTCCTCCCGCTTGGCGGCCTCGACGATGTCGTCCACCCCGGCCTTGACCCGGGAGAGGAACGCCGACTGGTCGACGCCGCTGGGCAACTCGCCGTTGGCCAGCCGGCGCATGTCCTCTTCGGAGATCTCCTCGACTGGCGTGTAGTGCGAGAGGTCGCGGTCGTACTCGGCCAGCCGGTCGTCGATGTCGATCGGCAGGCCGAGCGCCTCGGCGACCGGCTCCGCGGTCTGGATCGCGCGCTTCTGGGGGCTGCTGACCAGTCGTGAGACGGGGAAGCGCGCCAGCGCCTCGGGCAGGCGTTTGGCCTGTTCGATGCCCTCTTCGGAGAGGTCGGGATCGGAGCCCTGCCCCGGCTCGCTGCGGAGCGGCAACGCATGTCGAATGATGAGCAACTGCACCGTGCCACCATATGGCCATGGGTTCCGAGAAGGATTTCGCAGCCGAGCTCTTCGACCTGAGCGACCGGGTCGTGCTGGTCACCGGCGGTAGCCGCGGGTTGGGCAAGGAGATGGCCATGGCCTCCGCGCGGTGCGGTGCGGACGTCGTGATCGCCAGCCGCAAGTACGACTCGTGCGTGGCGACGGCCGAGGAGATCGCCGCGGCGACCGGCCGTGCCGCGCTGCCGTACCAGGTGCACGTCGGGCGATGGGATGAGCTCGACGGTTTGGTCGACGCGGCGTATGCGCGTTTCGGCAAGGTCGACGTGCTCGTCAACAACGCGGGAATGTCGCCGCTGTACGAGTCGCTTCCCTCGGTCACCGAGAAGTTGTTCGACTCGGTGATCAATCTGAACCTCAAGGGCCCGTTCCGGTTGTCTGCGCTGGTGGGCGAGCGCATGATCGCCGACGGTGGCGGCTCGATCATCAACGTGAGCTCGAGCGGTTCGCGCCGCCCTCGCCCGGAGCAGCTGCCGTATTCGGCGGCCAAGGCGGGGCTCAACGCGCTGACCGAGGGGCTCGCGCTGGCCTACGGCCCGACCGTACGGGTGAACACGCTGATGCCCGGCCCGTTTCTCACCGACATCAGCAAGGCCTGGGACATCCCCGCGACGCAGAAGGGCACGCAGCACTTCGCGCTGCAGCGGCTCGGCGAACCACCCGAGATCGTCGGCGCCGCACTGTATTTGATGTCGGACGCGTCGAGCTACACATCGGGCTCGATTCTGCGCGTCGACGGCGGCATCCCGTAGCGATTTCGGTGCGCTACAAGTCGGTGAGCGACTGCTAGTGCACCGAAATCACTAGGGCGTGACGATGTTGAACGCTGGATCCGGGCGGTCCAGCGCGGCGATCAGCGACTGCAGCGCACCGGTGTCGCCCGAGATGTCCAGGCCGGGTGAACTGTCGTCGCCCGCGGCGAGCGCGAGCAACCGCAGCTTGCTGGCGACGTTCACGGTCGCGTGAGCCGACGCTTGGTCGGCGGCCACCCTGCGGTGCACCAGCACCCCGTTGCGCAGCGTCAGCCGGTAATTGGTCGCGGTGTCACCGAAAGTGACGTCGATCGCGAGGTCCAGATCCCATGCCCGCGGACCGTTCACGGTGATGGCCAGCGCGTCGAAGATCTGCTCGGGAGTCAGCTGCGCGACCATCGACGCCGACGTGGTCTGTGTGGGTGTGCCGAAGTTGCCCTCGCGCAGTTCGGTCGCACCGGAGAGAAAGAAGTTGCGCCACACCGCGTTCTCGGCGCCGTAAGCGAGTTGCTCGAGGGTGTCGGCGTACAGTTCACGCGCCTCGGCGTGCTGCTCATCGGTGAAGATCGCGTGGTCGAGAAGCGTCGCTGCCCAGCGGTAGTCACCCTCGCCGAAGGCTTGGCGGGCGATCTCGACCACGCGGTCCAGTCCACCCATCGCCGCGACGTAGCGGGGCCCTGCGGCCTCCGGAGGGTGCGCCCACAGCCGCCCCGGATTGCCGTCAAACCAACCCATGTAGCGCTGGTAGACGGCCTTCACGTTGTGGCTCACCGAACCGTAGTAGCCGTGTGCGTGCCACGCTTTTTGCAGCGCGGGAGGAAGCGTGAAGTCCTCGGCGATCTCGATGCCGGTGAAGCCCTGGTTCAGTTGACGCAACGTCTGGTCGTGCAGATAGGCGTACAGATCCCGTTGCAGCGACAGGTATTCCACGATGCGCTCGCGGCCCCACGTCGGCCAGTGATGGGATGCGAACACCACATCGGCGCGGTCGGCGAACGCTTCGATCGCCTCGGTCAGGTAGCCGGCCCATCCGTGCGGGTCGCGCACCAGCGCCCCACGCAGGGTCAGCAGGTTGTGCAGGTTGTGGGTGGCGTTCTCGGCCATGCACAGCGCGCGGTACCTCGGGAAGTAGAAGTGCATCTCAGCGGGCGCCTCGGTGCCGGGTGCCATCTGAAACTCGATCTCGACACCGTCCACGGTGTGGGTCTCGCCGGTCTCGCGGATGTCGACGGTCGGAACGATCAGCGCGACTTCGCCCGTCGACGTCACCTGCCCGAGCCCGCACCCCACCTGCCCCTGCGGCCCCCGGGCCAGCAGCGCGCCATACATGTAGCTCGCGCGGCGGCCCATGGCGGTGCCCGCATAGACGTTCTCCTGCACGGCATGTTCGGTGAAGTGCTCGGGCGCGATGATCGCAACGCGTCCCGCGTCGACGTCGGCCTGTGAGGTGACGCCCAGGACGCCGCCGAAGTGGTCGACGTGGCTGTGGGTATAGATGACAGCGCTCACGGACCGATCACCCCGGTGTTCGCGGTACAGCGCCAGCGCCGCCGCCGCGGTTTCCGTGGAGATCAGCGGGTCGATCACGATCACGCCGGTGTCACCCTCGACGAAGGTGATGTTGGACAGGTCGAATCCGCGCACCTGGTAGATGCCCTCGACCACTTCGTAGAGACCCTGTTTCGCGCACAGGCCGCTCTGACGCCAGAGGCTGGGATGCACCGACGGCGGGGCATCACCGTCGAGGAACGCGTATGTGTCGTTGTCCCAGACCACTCGGCCGTCGGCGGCCTTGATCACACACGGCTCGAGCGCGGCGATGAAACCGCGGTCGGCATCGGTGAAGTCCGCGGTGTCGTCGAACGGTAACGCCGTGAGGTGCTCCCGGTGTGCGGACTCGATGACGGCCGTGGGAGGTTTCTGTCGCATGGCGTCACGATATTCATCCCCGGGTCGGCGCGGGGCTGGTTCACTGAGCCCATGCAAGTACGCCGAGTGGTGACCGGCCACGACCCGTCAGGCAAGTCCGTGTTCGTCAGCGACGACGAGGTCGCGCCGATCGAGACGATGCTGATGCCCGGCTTCGAGAACCATCTTCTGTGGGGCGGCGACGAGCCCTGCCGTTTTCCCGGCGACGGTTCGATGCCGCAGTGGCACAACTATTTTCCGCCGGTCGGCGGGTTTCGGTTCGCGATGCTGACATTGCCGCCGTCGCACGGCGCCCAGGCCTCGGAGGCCCTCGACATCGACGAGGCGATGCTGGAGATGGAGGAGAAGCTGCCGGGAATGCTCGGCTACATGGACTACACCGACCCGGGCATGCACACGACGGACACGGTCGACTTCGAGGTGGTGCTCGAGGGCACGGTCGTCCTCGAGCTCGACGACGGCGCCGAAGTGACCCTGCATCCGGGCGACACCGTCGTGCAGAACGGGACCCGGCACCGGTGGAAGAACCCGGGCGATACGCCGGCCCGGATGGCGGTGTTCATCTGCGGGGCAGAGCACGCCAACATGCCGGCCAGATAGTCAGGAGCTTCGCGCGCGACCCTCGTACTCGCGGCGCGCCTCGGTCCCGGCGGCGTCGGCGAATATCCGGTCCGCCTTGAGCGCACGGGTGACCGCCTCGTTCACTCGCAATGGCAGTCGTTTTGTGACGGCCATCATCGCACCGGCTTGCCGGGTAACCGTGAGGCGTGGCCTCGGTTTTGCGATGAGCCGGATGATTCCGGCGGCGATGTCTTCCGGTTCGGCGTTGCGCATCCCCGGCATGCTGGCCACCCCGTCGATCATCGCCGTGTTCGTCAAGGTTGGCAGGACCGCGGATGCGGTGACGCCGGTGCCCAGCAGTTCCAGGCGCACCGTGTCGGTATAACCGATCACCGCGTGCTTCGTCGCGCAGTAGGTGGCGATTCCGGGCACGGCGTTGATCCCGGCGAGCGAAGCGATGTTGATGATGTGGCCACTGCCTCGCTTGACCATTCGTTCAGCCGCCAGCTTCGTACCGAGGATGACCCCGAAGACGTTGATGCCCAGCGTGCGGTGGGTGACCTCGTCGGGCTCGTCGGCGAACGGCCCCGTCGGACACACGCCCGCATTGTTGATCAGGACATCCACCGGCCCTATTTCTCGTTCGACATCGTCGAGGAATGCCGTGAACGACTGCCGGTCGGTGACGTCCAGGCGGGCGTAGAAGCCGACATCGAGGTCGACGCCCGCCTGCTTGACCGCTACCTCGTCGACGTCACCGATGGCTACCTTCGCACCGCTTCGGTGCAGCACTCTTGCCGTCGCGTAACCGATTCCGCGTGCACCGCCGGTGATGGCGATGACTTTGTCCTTGACCACGGTCCCTCGCGCCATGTCCGCGCCTCCCATCGTGAGGCGCAGACTATCGCCGCGGGCACACTGGCGAAGTGATACGCGTGATCTCGGCTAGCCAGGGTGTTCGGCCAGCCACCGGTCGGCCCGGCGTTTGGAAGCGCGGGAGAGCCACGCGTCCTGGATGAGCTCGGTCAGCTCGACCTTGCCGATCTCACGTAATCGGCTGGCGCGCAACAGGACCGAAGGATGACCTTCGAAACGGTCGGTGGTGAAGAACGGTGAACCGGGATCTTGGATCAGCGCCAGCTTGTCCATCTCCGATTCCACCCAGATCATGATCACATCGGCGTAGCGTTCGCCGGTCTCCGGATCCTCGGCGTCGGGCTGAGGCGTGCGGAAGAACACGAACGACTTGCCTCCGACCTGGTAGATCGCGTTGCCCTTGGGACCCTCGATGCGCGTGACGTGCGGCATGGCCGCGGCGATCTCGTGCACGTCGGCCACCCGCGCCGGACGGTCACGCATGGCGGTCCACGGGGTGCAGGATGACGTTGAACAACGTGCCCTTGCGCACCGTGGCGGTCATGTACGTGCAGTGCGGTTGACGCCGCCGGTCGGTCGGAGAGCCCGGATTCAGCAGTCGCAGCCCGGTTTTCGCGGTGGTGTCCCAGGGGATGTGGCTGTGGCCGAAGACCAGCACATCGGTCTCGGGATAGGCCTTGGCCATGCGGGCCTCACGGCCGGTCGCCGCGCCGGTTTCGTGCACGACGGTGAACCGCAGCCCGTCGAGCGTCACGTCGGCCCGTTCGGGCAGCCGGCGCCGCAACTCGGCACCGTCGTTGTTACCCCAGCAGCCGACCAGACGCCTGGCGCGGGCCTCCAGCGCGTCCAACAGCGCCGGGTCCACCCAGTCGCCTGCGTGCACGACGACGTCGGCTTTCGTCACTTCATCCCACACCCGCGAGGGCAGGTCCTTGGCGCGCTTGGGGACATGAGTATCGGCGATCAACAACAGCCGCACTGTTCCCAATCTAGTGGGCGGCGCAATCGGCGTGCCCGGAGGCCGCGCCGAACGCACGGTTGTGTGCACATATCGCGGGTAGCAGCGCGAACAAGCACGGGCTCGAGGGAAGAAAAAGCGCGCCCGAAGGGATTCGAACCCCTAACCTTCTGATCCGTAGTCAGATGCTCTATCCGTTGAGCTACGGGCGCATGGTCGATCTGCAATGTTCAATTGTTCGGCTGACGGTGTCAGCCGTGGCGGAGGCGAGAGGATTTGAACCTCCGGTCGCCTTTGAGGGCGACAACTCATTAGCAGTGAGCCCCATTCGGCCGCTCTGGCACGCCTCCTGACGATTACCGCCGATCCGACAGCGTACACATGGCCTACCGCGCGAGGCAAAGCGCATTCGGCCGACCCATAAACTGGTGCGGTGACCGTCCGGCTGCGTCCCGAACTGGCTGATTTGCCCGCCTACACCCCCGGCAGGACGGTTCCGGGCGCAATCAAGATCGCCAGCAACGAAACGGTCCATCCCCCGCTGCCGAGCGTGCGGGCCGCGATCGAGGATGCCATCGGCAACATCAACCGCTATCCCGACAACGGCTACGTCGAGCTTCGCGAGCGGCTCGCCAAGCACGTCAACTTCGCCCCCGAGCACATCTCGGTGGGTTGCGGATCGGTCAGCCTGTGCCAGCAGCTGGTCCAGATCACCTCGACCGTCGGCGACGAAGTCCTCTTCGGGTGGCGCAGCTTCGAGATCTATCCGCTACAGGTACGCACCGCGGGAGCCACGCCCGTACCGGTGCCGCTCACCGACCACACCCACGACCTCGACGCCATGCTGGCCGCGATCACCGACCGCACCCGGCTGATCTTCGTGTGCAATCCCAACAACCCGACGGGCACGGTCGTCGCACCCGAGGCGCTCGCCCGCTTCGTCGCCGCGGTGCCGCCGCACATCGTGATCGCACTCGACGAGGCCTATGTCGAGTACATCCGCGATCCGATGGTTCCCGACAGCTTCGGCCTGGTCCGCTCGCACCCCAACCTCGTTGTGCTGCGGACGTTTTCGAAGGCCTACGGCCTGGCCGGCCTGCGGGTGGGCTACGCGGTGGGCGACCCGGATCTCATCACGGCGCTCGGTAAGGTGTACGTGCCGTTCACCGCGACCAGCGTGTCGCAGGCCGCCGCCATCGCGTCGTTGGATGCCGCAGACGAGCTTCTCGAGCGCACCGCCGCGGTGGTCGCCGAACGCCACAGGGTCACCGACGCACTGCGCGCCGCCGGCTACACCGTGCCCGACTCGCAGGCCAACTTCGTCTGGCTGCCCCTGCCCGGGCGCGCGCAGGAGTTCGCCGAGGCGTCGGCGGACAACCGCATCATCGTGCGCCCCTACGGTGAGGACGGAGTGCGCGTCACCGTCGCCGCCACGCACGAGAACGACGCGTTCCTCGAGTTCGCCAGCCGATGGATAGGACAGCAATGAGCGATGCCCGCGAGACCTTGGACGAGCTGATCGCTCGCACCGGCGCCCTCTCCGACGCTGAACTCGACGACTTCTGGACGACTCTGCAGCCCGCCACCATCGACTTCATGATCGGCGAGTGGAAGGGCGGCGAGTTCCACACCGGTCACAAGGCGAACGGGTTCATGGAGCGACTCAACTGGTTCGGCAAGACCTTCCACTCGGCAACCGACGCCAAGCCCCTGGTGTGCCTGGACGCCGACGGCAACAAGTTCTCCAACACCGAGGCGATGAAGGGCGAGGCCAGCCTGTGGATGGAGGAGTTCCGCGGCGAGGTGACGGCCTCGATGGTGTACGACGGCGCGCCGGTGCACGACCACTTCAAGGTCGTCGACGAGAACGCCGTCGTCGGCATCATGAACGGCAAGGGTGCGCTCGACGGGGGCCGACACCTGTACTTCTACCTCGAGCGGGTGTAGCGCTAGGCCTGCCGGCCGGTGTAGGCGAGCAGCCGCGTCAGCGCATCGGCGTCGGCGCCGACGTCGATCGGGTCGTCGAAGCCGGCGTTGGCGCGCCCCTCCGGCGTGATGATCTTGCGCGCCAGGCCCAGCACGTAGTCGGACAACGACTCGGGGGCGGTGACCTTGCGTCCCACCGCCTCGGAGTAGTCCCACGCGTGCACCAGGAACTCCAGCGACAGGATGCCGACCATCACCCGGGCCGGCACCTCGTTGCCGCCGAACTCCACGGTGCCGTCCAGCCCCCGGCGCTGCCAGGCGTCCAGCGCCGAGCGGGCCGCGAACACCACCTGCTGCTCGATCGGCGCGTCGCGGTCGCGCTCGGGTGACTCCGCGCCCGCCATCGCGCCGAGAATCGCGATGGAGTTGAGCAGGTGGTCGGTCAGCGCCGCCACGTCGAACTCTCGGCATGGTGTCTGCTGGTGCAGATCGTCGGCGGCGATGCCGTGCAGCACGTGCTGCAGCACGGAGAACGATTTCTCCGCCGCTCGCAGTTCATCGGTCGGCGGTGATTCGGGTCCTGCACGCAAGTCATCGGGCATGACGCCACGCTACGTCGCGGTGGGGCGTTATCGTTGCCGGGATGAGGACGCACGTGCGAGTGGCGGCGGCGGTGCTGGTCTTCGCCGGTGTCGCGGCGGGATGCTCGCGCACCACCGAGGGATCCGTCGCGATGACGACCGAACCCGGGCCACCGTTGACCACCTCGCCGACGCGGCCGACATCACCGTCGATCCCGGGGCTGCCCGACATCGGGCTGCCCGACATTCCGCTGCCGACGCGCAACACCGACGTCCCGGTGGTCCCGGCGCCGCCGAACGCGCTGTCGATGAAATGCGACGAGTACAACGGGCTCGACGAGGCGACCCAGGTCGCCGTCATCCGCGAGATCCTCAACCAGGAGGGCAACCCGCTGGGCCCCGACGGTGAGGGCATCGGCCAGATGCTGGTCGACGCCGCGTGCCAGTTCCTGCCCAGCGCCACGGTGAACGAGGTTCTGCTGGGCAAGCCGCCGGGGTGACCGCGGGGCCGACCAACTAGCGTGTTGGCCCATGGGCGAGACCTACGAATCCGTCACCGTTGACATCTCCGATCACGTCGCACGCGTGACGCTGATCGGGCCGGGCAAGGGCAACGCCATGGGCCCGGCGTTCTGGGCAGAGCTGCCCGACGTGTTCGGCTCGCTCGACGCCGACCCGGAGGTCCGCGCCATCGTGCTGACCGGCTCGGGCAAGAACTTCAGCTACGGGCTCGACCTGGTCGCGATGGGCGGCAGCCTGCCCGGCCTGGACTCCGGCGCCAAGGGCCGCCTGGAGTTCCACACCACGCTGCAGAAGATGCAGGGCGCCATCAACGCGGTCGCAGACTGCCGCACCCCCACCATCGCCTCGGTGCACGGCTGGTGCATCGGCGGCGGCGTCGACTTGATCAGCGCCGTCGACATCCGCTACGCCAGCGCCGACGCGAAGTTCTCCGTGCGCGAGGTCAAGCTGGCGATCGTCGCCGACGTGGGCTCGCTGGCCCGGCTGCCGCTGATCCTGTCCGACGGGCACCTGCGCGAGCTGACCCTCACCGGCAAGGACATCGACGCCGCGCGGGCCGAGAAGATCGGTCTGGTCAACGACGTGTACGACGACGCCGACGCCTCACTCGCCGCGGCGCACGCGACCGCGGCCGAGATCGCCGCCAACCCACCCCTGACGGTGCACGGCATCAAGGACGTGCTCGACCAGCAGCGCATCGCCAGGGTGTCGGAGAGTTTGCGCTATGTGGCAGCGTGGAATTCGGCGTTCCTGCCGTCGAAGGATCTGGGCGAGGCGGTCAAGGCGATGTTCGAGAAGCGTCCTCCGAAGTTCGCCGGCGAATAGCGTTGACTCGCAGCACATTCCCATCGCTTTCCCCGCTTCTCATCAGGAACTAGGCGTACAGAATCCGTTCGGCCGCAACGGATTTCAGTAAAAATCCTGTGCGATGCGTCACCTCGGGCAACGATCCTGCCCGCAGCGGCGTTCAGCACTACATGACTGATACAACTCACTTCGCGTCGCTTGACAGCAATGCGGTTCAACGAATCGGTGCGCCCCGTATCGGGGGCACAGCGGTGGCCTTCACCTCGAATCGCTACGAGCAGGCCGAGGTCGCGGCGATGCTCACCAGCGTCGGCGGCCCGGAGTTCATCCGCTTCGCGGAGACCAGCGGCGTGCAGAGCCGCAGTCTCTCGCTGCCACTGTCCCGTTACCCGGAACTGTCGGGGTTCACCGAGGCCAACGACGCCTACATCGAGGTCGCCGCCGATCTCGGTGAGCGGGCCGTGCGCTCGGCGCTCGAAGCCGCTCACGTCAATGCCGAGGAGGTCGACGCCATCGTGTTCGTGTCGAGCACCGGCGTGGCCGTGCCCACCATCGACGCAAGAGTGGCGTCACGGATTGGCCTGCGACCCGACGTCAAACGCATCCCGCTGTTCGGGTTGGGTTGTGTCGCAGGCGCTGCCGGCATGGCCCGTGTGCACGACTACCTGAGAGGTTTTCCTTCCGACGTCGCGGTTCTTCTCTCGGTGGAACTGTGCTCACTTACGTTGCAGCGCAACGACACATCGATTCCAGCGCTGATCGGTGCCTGCCTGTTCGGTGACGGCGCGGCGGCGGTGGTGGTCTCGGGTGCGGACCGCGTCCCCCCGACGATCGCGCACGCGCCCGCAGTCCTGGCGACCAGGAGCCGACTGTTCCCGGACACGGTCGACGTGATGGGGTGGAACATCTCGTCGGACGGCTTCGGGCTGGTGATGTCGCGCGAGGTCCCCCACATGGCCGCGAACCATCTCTCGGAAGAGGTCACCGCGTTCCTCGGCGACCACGGGTTGACCGTGGCGGACATCTCCACGTGGATCTGTCACCCCGGCGGGCCCAAGGTGCTCGACGCGATCGACACCGCGCTCGGCCTGCCCCCGGAGGCGAACACCCAAAGCCGGAACTCGATGCGGGAGAACGGAAACTTCTCGTCCGCGTCGGTGCTCGACGTGCTGCACCGCACGCTGGCCTCACCACCCGCGCCGGGATCGTTCGGCGTGCTGCTCGCCATGGGGCCGGGCTTCAGCTTCGAGATGCTCCTGCTGAAGTGGTGAGGACCGGACATGGCGTACTACTTGTTCATCGTCGCGATCGGGCTCGAACGGCTCGTCGAACTGGCGGTGTCACGACGTAACAAGCGGTGGTCCCTTGCCAACGGCGGCAGGGAGTTCGGGCAGGGCCACTATCCGGCGATGGTGTCGATGCACACGCTGCTCCTGGTGTCCTGCATCGTCGAGGTGGCCACGCTGCACAGGCCGTTCATCCCCGCGCTCGGCTGGACGATGGTGGCCGTCGTGTGCGCGAGCACGGCGTTGCGGTGGTGGTGCGTAGCGACTTTGGGCAAGCGGTGGAACCCGCGGCTCATCGTCATTCCGGGCGCACCGCTCGTAGACCGCGGTCCGTACCGCTGGCTGCACCATCCGAACTACACCGCGGTGGTGGTCGAGGTGGCGGCGCTGCCCCTCGTCCATTCGGCGTGGCTGACCGCGATCGTCTTCACCGTGGCCAACGCACTGGTGCTCAACGTCCGCATCCGGGCCGAGAACGCGGCGCTGGGTTACGCGTAGTAATCGGACCGGGGAGTCAGACCCTCGCGACGGGCGTCCATCCGAGTTCGGCCTTGGCCTTGGCGTTGGACAGCGGCAGCCAGGTATCGCCGAAAGCGGTGACGCCGTAGGGCGCAGCGACCTTGAGCACCGAACGCGGAATGCGTAGCTGCCGAGGGCGTCCCAACTTCTCGGCCATCTCCTGGAGATAGCCGTTGAACGACTGCGGCCGATCGTCGACGATGTTGTAGATCTGGCCGTCCCGCCCGCGGTCGAGCGCATTCGCCGTGGCCTTGGCGACGTCGTCGATGTGGATCCACGACGTGATTCCGTGTCCACCCATGTCGAGCCTGACCCGCCACTTGGCCATCCGCTCAAACATCTCGTCGTGCGGCACCCCGGGGCCGTAGAAGGCGCCGTAGCGCAACACGATTCCCTCGGTGTCGCTGTGCTCACTCGAGGTCAGCACGGCCTGTTCCATCGCTCGCATCGCGCCGAGCATGGCGTCACCGCCCTTCGGGGGCGGACCGGGATAGGGGTCCGACTCGTCGATGATCGCCGGGCCGGTCGTCGGATAGCCGTACGCGAAGATCACCGATTCGGCGACGACGCGCCGCACCCCGGCACGTTGCGCGGCCGCCAGCAGGTTCGGCGCACCCGTGCCCCACAGCTTCCTCGCGGGTTCGAAGTCCTTGACCCGCATGGGTCCCCGCTTCGGCAGCGTGGTCAACAGCGACACCACGGCCTCGGGGCCGACATCGGCGACCACCTTGTCGATGTCGTCGGGGTCGAACACGTCGGCGACGACGGCTTTGGCACCCGCAGCCGTGATCGCCGCGGTTTTGGACGACGACCGGGTCAGCCCCACGACCTCGTGGCCGCGGTTGTTCAGCTCGCGCAGCAGGGGAAGACCCGGCACGCTCGTCGCACCGGCTACCAGAACTCGCATCATGGCCTCCTATCGGTAATGACGCTGGCGCGCAGGGCAATCGCCAGGATCGCGGTGGTGACCACCAGACCGCCCGCTTCCAGCCAGCCGATCCAGTCACCCGCGCCGTGGTGCGGGTCGATGAGGTGGCTGATCGCGTGCAGCGCCCAGTGCAGCGTCGCGAACGCCAGCGCCGGAGTGCGCCAGCTGCGCCACCGCACCGCCGCGAGCAGCATGAGCCCCTGCGGCACCTCGAACGTGGCGTTGTCGAAGATGTAGTGGTCGTTGCGCACACCGAAGTAGCCCAGGGTGTCGAAGAACGCACCGGGGGCGAACATCATGAACAACCCCACGGCAAGGGCGTAGAGCCCGAAGACGATCAGCGTCACCTCGACCAACCCGGCCCTTGTGCGCGTCGGCGTCGTTGTCATACCGTCACGCTAGTTCGTTACTGGCCTCAAGATAGGCACCACTTTGATAGCGGAATCGGGTACCACTTCCGGGCCGGAGCTTCTGGTGGAGCTGGACCGCGGCGCCATCGACCCGCTGCACCGCCAGTTGGCCGATGGTCTGCGGACCGCCATCAGGACGGGGCGTCTCGCACCGGGGACGCGGCTGCCCTCCAGCCGCGTGCTCGCCGCCGACCTGGAGGTGTCCCGGCGACTCGTCGTCGACGCCTACAGCCAGCTCGTCGCCGAGGGCTTCCTGCTGAGCAGGCACGGATCGGGGACGGTGGTGGCGACCGTCGATGCCGTCGAGGCACCCGCGCGCGGCGACGACCTGCCTACCGCCCGCTACGACATCGACTTCCTGCCGGGCTCACCGGATCTGCGGAGCTTTCCGCGCGACGCCTGGCTGCGGGCGCTGCGCCAGGGACTGGCCGAGATCGAGGCGGACGCGTTCGGGTACGTCGCGCCCCAGGGGCTGCTCACGGCCCGCGCCGCGGTGGCCGACTATCTGCGACGCGTCCGTGGTGTGCTGGCCGACCCACAGCACATCGTGCTCTGCTCGGGTGCGACCCAGGCCGTGGCGTTGCTCGCCCGGACACTGCCGGCGTCGACGCTGGCCATGGAGAACCCCGGATTCTGGCTGCATCGGATGGTCCTGCGCGACAACGGGATCGAGCCCCGCCCGGTTCGGGTCGATGAGAACGGGCTCGACGTCGGCGTCCTGGCCGCCACCGGCGCCGACGCCGTGCTCACCACGCCGGCGCACCAGTCCCCGACCGGGGTCGTGCTGTCGGCGGCGCGGCGCACCGAGGTGATGGACTGGGCGCGGGCCGGCAACCTGGTCATCGAGGACGACTACGACGCCGAATACCGTTATGACCGTGCACCCGTCGGTGCTCTGCAGGGAATCGCGCCCGACCGCGTCGTCTACATCGGCTCGACGAGCAAGACGCTGGCACCCGGTCTTCGCATCGGCTGGATGGTGCTGCCCGCGCACCTCGTCGGGGCGGTCAAAACGGCGAAAGGCCTTGCGGACACGGGAAGTTCGGTGATGGACCAGCTGGCGTTCGCGCAGCTGCTGAGGTCTGGCGGCTACGACAGGCACCTGCGCCAGATGCGCCGCCGCTACCTGACCCGACGCAACGCGCTGCTCGGAGCGCTGGCCCGGCACCTGCCGCAAGCGAGGGTGCTCGGAGCGGCCGCCGGTGTCCACCTCACCGTGCGCTTCCCCGACGGCTTCCCGGTCGGCGAGCTGGTGCGAGGCGCGGCCGAGCGACGGGTGCGGGTCGAACCACTCGCGCCGTGCTACGCCGACCCCGCCTCGGCGCCGCCGGGACTGCTGCTCGGCTACGCCAACCTCACTGAGTCACAGATCGATTCGGGTGTGCGGCTGCTCGCGCGCATCGCCCACCGCGTCGCATGAGCGGTGGCGGAGGGATTTGAACCCCCGGACGGTGTTAGCCGTCTCTCGCTTTCAAGGCGAGTGCATTAGGCCGCTCTGCCACGCCACCGCCGACAAGAGTACGGGGCGGCGATTCCCGCCGCGACGGGGAATCCCTCAGACCCGGCCGAGCTTGGCGTTCGTCGACCCGTTCTTGAGCGCGACGCTGATGCGCCTGCAGTTCTCGCCCATCGCCGCGACCTGGGGCCGCGACAACCGGTCGAGGAAGTGCGCCCGCACGTTCTCGGCGTAGGTGGTCATCGCGTCGCGCACCGCGGTCCGTCCGTCGTCGGTGATGCTGGCGAGGACGCCGCGGCCGTCGTCGGGGCTGGCCCCGCGTTTCACCAGGCCCTGCATCTCCAATCGACGGATCTGCCGGGTGACCCGGCTGGGCAGCGACATCAACGCCTCGGCGAGGTCGCCCATCCGGGCCGATCCCCTCGGCGACTTGTCCAGAATGTCCAGCAGCCTGACGTCGTTGAGCGTCAGGTGATGCTTATCCACCAGCGACCGGTTCAAGGTCGCGTATAGCCGCAGAGCGGCGTCCAGAAAATTTTGCCAGGATCGCTGTTCGGCTATGTCCAGCCCTGGCATGTCCCCCGCGGTACGACCCGCAATAATCCCCTCCATTCGGCAATAGTAAACGGCGATGACATTGCTGGCGACCGATTCGTCACAGTGTTCTCGCAGGCTAGTAGCGTTATTTGAATGCATGCGATCGTGGCCGGGCCGGAAGGCCGATTGAGCTGGCAAGAAGTTCCCGACGTCGCGCCCACCGACGGCGAGGTGTTGATCAAGGTGGCCTCGGCGGGCATCAACCGCGCCGATCTGCTGCAGGCCGCGGGCAAATACCCCCCGCCACCCGGCGCCAGCGAGATCCTCGGGCTCGAGGTCTCCGGAACGGTCGCCGCGGTCGGCGGTCAAGTGTCGGATTGGGCTGTCGGGCAACAGGTCTGCGCGTTGCTGGCGGGCGGGGGCTACGCCGAGTACGTGGCCGTCCCGGCGGGACAGGTGACGACGATTCCCGAGTCGGTGTCGCTGCACGAGGCCGCGGGACTGCCGGAGGTGGCCTGCACGGTGTGGTCCAACTTGGTCATGACGGCCGGCCTGTCGTCCGGCCAACTGGTCCTCGTGCACGGCGGCGCCAGCGGCATCGGCACCCACGCCGTGCAGGTGGGGCGCGCGCTCGGCTGCCGCGTGGCGGTGACGGCGGGCTCGGCCCACAAGCTCGACCTGTGCGCCGAGCTCGGCGCCGAGGTGACGATCAACTACCGCGACGAGGACTTCGTCGAGCGGGTCAAGGCCGAGGGCGGCGCCGACGTGATCCTCGACATCATGGGAGCGGCCTACCTCGACCGGAACATCGACGCACTCGCGTCCGACGGCCGGCTCGTGATCATCGGGATGCAGGGCGGGGTTAAGGCCGAGCTCAACATCGGCAAACTGCTCGGCAAGCGGGCCGGCGTCATCGCGACGGCGCTTCGCGCGCGTCCGGTCAGCGGCCGCGGCAGCAAGAGCGACGTCGTCTCCGAGGTGGTGGCCAACGTGTGGCCGATGATCGAGAGCGGTCAGGTTCGGCCGATCATCGGCGCCGAGTACCCGGTGCAGGAAGCCGGCGCGGCGCACGAGCTGCTGCAGTCCGGCGAGGTGTCCGGGAAAGTTCTTCTGCGCGTTGCCGATTAGCGGCGGTCACCCCAGCGAGGCCAGCGCGCGAACCAGCTGATCGACCTCGGCGGTGGTGGTGTAGTGCGCGAGCCCCACCGTCACCGCGCCGCCTACGTCGTTGACGCCGATCACGTCGAGCACCCGCGAACTCGCGTTCGAGATCGCCAGAATCCCGTTGTCGGCCAGGCGCTGCACCACACGATCGGCAGGCACGTCATTGACCGCGAAACTCAGTACGGGAATTCGTGATTCGGGTTGACCGATTACCATGACGGTCGACAGCGAACGCAGCGAGATCAGCAGGTAGTCGAACAACCGGCTCATGTAGGCGTTCGCCGAGTGCATCGAGATCCCCAGGCGTTCCCGGCGCGTGCCGTGCGCGTTCTCGTCGAGCGAGGCCAGGTACTCGATGCTGGCCACCACGCCGGCGAGCAGGCCGAACTGGTGTGCACCGACCTCGAGCCGCGCAGCACCGGTCGCGTTCGGGTTGAGCGACACCGAAACGAAGGAGTCGATGAGCGACGGATCGCGAAAGACCAACGCGCCGATGGGTGGACCGCCCCACGCCAACGCATTGACCGCCACCACGTCGGCGTCGATCTCGTCGATGTCGATCAACTGGTAGGGGGCGGCCGCTGAGTGGTCGACGACGACCATCGCGCCCTGATCGTGGGCCAGCTTCGTCACCGCGCGCAGGTCGGTCACGGTGCCCAGAGTCGAAGAGGCCGAGGTGATTGCGACCAACCGGGTCGGCCTGGTGAGCAGGCTCTCCCACTGCCAGCTGGGCAGCTCGCCGGTCTCGATGTCGACCTCGGCCCATTTCACTTTGGCGCCATAGCGATTGGCCGCACGCAGCCACGGTGCGATGTTCGCTTCGTCGTCGAGACGGGTGACCACCACCTCGTAACCGAGACCGACACGCGACGACGAGGCATCGGCCAGCGAGGTCAGCAGGATCGACCGGTCGGCGCCGAGGACGACGCCGCGGGGATCGGCGTTGACCAGATCGGCCACGGCCAACCGTGCGGCCTCCAGCACCGCGGCGCTGCGTTGCGCGGACGGGTGCGGACCCACCGGCGTGGGCATCGAACCGCGGAACGCGGTGGACACCGCGCGGCCCACGGTGTCGGGCAACAACATGCCGTTCTGGGCGTCGAACCGCACCCATCCGTCGCCCAGGGACGGGTGCAGACCGCGCACCCGGGCGACGTCGTATGCCATGCCAGCCCACCTTCGAGAGTCCGTGAGTTCACAAACCGACACGATTCTGGCCGATACTCGGCCCGACCCGCCATGTCGGACTGGGTCTGCTGGGCAGCCATACTAGTCCAGTGACCTTGACGATCGGAGGGCTAAACCCGTTGTCGTTGCTGGTCAGCCCGACAGCGTCCGCTACTCGCGCCGGCGGGTTAACGAGACAACTTGTTCGGACTGATAGCCGTCCGTGCTGGCGTTTGCTCGATGGTCCGGGATGATTCGCCGACGGATTTGCGGTGACGGGCGCCACGTTGCCCGTGCGCGACGCGGCGACCGGCCCACGCGCGACGGGACTAATCTCGCTAGGTGGTCGGCGATCGAGGGCGGGATCGCGGGACCCCAGCGACGAATGGCGTGGAGATTAGAGGGAACGCAGGGAGTATGACCGACGACGACAACATCGAGATCATCAGCGGTGAGAGCACGAACGCCGACAATGACGAGGAGAAGGACGGCAAGTCCCTGACCGACCTCGTCGAGCAACCGGCGAAGGTGATGCGCATCGGCACCATGATCAAGCAGCTGCTCGAGGAGGTGCGGGCGGCACCGCTCGACGACGCCAGCCGCACCCGGCTGCGCGAGATCCACCGCACGAGCATCACCGAACTCGAGGAGGGGTTGGCCCCCGAACTTCGCGACGAGCTCGAGCGGCTCACGCTGCCGTTCACCGAAGAGGGCGTGCCGTCGGACGCCGAGCTGCGGATCGCGCAGGCACAGCTGGTGGGCTGGCTGGAGGGCCTGTTCCACGGAATCCAGACGGCGCTGTTCGCCCAGCAGATGGCGGCCCGCCAACAGCTGGAGCAGATGCGGGGCCAGGGTGCGCTGCCACCCGGGGTGGCGGTGCGTGGCGGCGCGTCCCATCCGGGGACCGGGCAGTACCTGTAGGGGCAGGCGTTGAGCCCGCACATCGAGACCCGCAACGCGTGGGTGGAGTTCCCGATCTTCGATGCGAAGTCCCGCTCGCTGAAGAAGGCATTCCTGGGCAAGGCCGGCGGCGCCATCGGACGCAACGACTCCAACGTCGTGGTCATTGAGGCGCTGCGGGACATCACCATGTCGTTGGAACTCGGCGACCGCGTGGGTCTGGTGGGGCACAACGGCGCGGGCAAATCGACCCTGCTGCGACTGCTGTCGGGCATATACGAGCCCACTCGCGGGGTGGCCACCGTCCGCGGCCGGGTGGCGCCGGTGTTCGACCTGGGCGTCGGAATGGATCCCGAGATCTCCGGATTCGAGAACATCATCATCCGCGGGCTTTTCCTGGGGCAGACGCGCAAACAAATGCTGGCCAAGGTCGACGAGATCGCGGAGTTCACCGAGCTCGGTGACTACCTGTCGATGCCGCTGCGCACCTACTCGACCGGCATGCGGGTGCGCCTGGCGATGGGCGTGGTGACCAGCATCGATCCCGAGATCCTGCTGCTCGACGAGGGCATCGGCGCCGTAGACGCCGAGTTCCTGAAGAAGGCGCAGACCCGGTTGGCCGAACTGGTCGCGCGCTCCGGGATCCTGGTGTTCGCCAGCCACTCCAACGAGTTCCTTGCCCGGCTCTGCAACACCGCGATGTGGATCGACCACGGCACGATCAAGATGACCGGCGGCATCGAGGACGTCGTGCGCGCCTACGAGGGCGAGGACGCCGCCCGGACCGTCAGGGAAGTCCTCGAAGAGACGCGCCACGGATGACCGAGACCGTGTGCGCGGTGGTGGTCACCCACCGTCGTCCCGACGAACTGGCCAAATCACTGGAGTCGGTGTCGGCGCAGACTCGCGTCCCGGACCAGCTGATCGTCGTGGACAACGACGACGATCCCCGCGTCGCCGAGCTGGTCGCCGCGCAGCCGATTCCCACCACCTATCTCGGGTCGCAGCGAAACCTCGGTGGTGCAGGTGGTTTCGCGCTGGGCATGCTGCACGCGCTGGCCTCGGGCGCGGACTGGATTTGGCTGGCGGACGACGACGGGCGCCCCGCCGACTCGGAGGTGTTGGGCACGCTTCTGAAATGCGCTGCGCGCCACGGTCTTGCCGAGGTCTCACCCATGGTCTGCGACATGACCGACCCCGGGCGGCTGGCCTTCCCGTTGCGTCGCGGCCTCGTGTGGCGCCGCCGGGTCGACGAACTGCGCACCGATTCCGGCGGAGATGTGTTGTCCGGCATCGCCTCGCTGTTCAACGGCGCGCTGTTCGCCGCCTCGACGCTCGAGGTGACCGGCGTACCGGACCTGCGGCTGTTCGTCCGCGGCGACGAGACCGAACTGCACCGCAGGCTGGTCCGCTCCGGTCTGCCGTTCGGCACCTGCCTGGACGCGGTCTACCTGCATCCGCAGGGCGGCGACGAGTTCAAACCGATCCTCGGCGGCCGGATGCACACGCAGTACCCCGACGACGAGCGCAAGCGGTTCTATACCTACCGCAACCGCGGTTACCTGTTGTCGCAGCCCGGGTTGCGACGGCTGCAGCTGCAGGAGTGGGCCCGCTTCGGCTGGTTCTTCCTGGTGTCGCGGCGCGACCCCGCCGGGCTGATGGAGTGGATTCGGTTGCGCCGCAAGGGCCGCAAGGAGAAATTCGGGAGGCTCGGATCGTGACGTTCACCGACGCCGCCGCGCAGTCGCGGACGATGGGCCGGGCCTGGGGCGACCTCGTCGCCGGCTTCGGCAAGCACGAACTGTGGTTGCACCTCGGCTGGCAGGACATCAAACAGCGCTACCGCCGTTCGGTGCTGGGGCCGTTCTGGATCACGATCGCCACCGGCGCGACCGCGGTCGCGATGGGCTTGCTCTACTCGAAACTGTTCAAACTCGAGCTGTCCGAACATCTTCCGTATGTCACGCTCGGCCTGATCGTGTGGAACCTGATCAACGCGGCGATCCTCGAGGGCGCCGACGTGTTCGTGGCCAACGAGGGGCTGATCAAACAGCTGCCCACACCGCTGTCGGTACACGTCTATCGGCTGGTGTGGCGACAGATGATCCTGTTCGCGCACAACATGATCATCTTCGTGATCATCGCGATGATCTATCCCAAGCCGTGGAAATGGACGGACCTGGCGGTGATCCCCGCGCTGGGCTTGATCGTCCTCAACTGCATCTGGGTGTCGCTGTGCTTCGGGATCCTGGCCACCCGCTACCGCGACATCAGCCCGCTGTTGGTCAGCCTGGTGCAGCTACTGTTCTTCATGACGCCGATCATCTGGAACGAGTCCACCCTGCAACAGCAGGGCGCGGAACAGTACGCCAAGGTCGTCGAGCTCAATCCGCTACTGCACTACCTCGACATCGTCCGCGCCCCGCTGCTGGGCGCCGACCAGGAACTGCGGCACTGGCTCGTGGTGATCGTGCTGACGGTGGTCGGCTGGATCTTCGCGGCGTTCGCGATGCGCCAGTACCGCGCCCGCGTCGCGTACTGGGTGTAGACCGATCAGCCCAGCGCCGCACGCGGTGCCTGCCGGATCGTCACGTTGATCCGGTTCCAAGCATTGATCGTCACGGCCATCGCGATGACCTGCCCGAGTTCGCGTTCGGTGAAGACCTCGGCGGCCGCGGCATAAATATCGTCGGGAACATGGCCGTCGTGCAGGTCAGTGATGGCCTCCGTCAGCGCCAGCGCCGCACGCTCGCGCTCGGAGAACAGGTCACCGGCCTCCTGCCAGGCCGCGACGAGGTCGAGCTTCTGCTGGTCGATGCCGTGCTTGCGGGAGTCGCGCAGGTGCATGTCGAGGCAGAACGCGCAGTGGTTGATCTGCGACGCGCGGATCTTGATCAGCTCGCCGAGTTCGACGTCGACGTCCTTGGCCGACACCCTGCTCAGCGTCAGCATCGCCTCGAGCAGCTCCGGTGACGTCTTGTAGATCTTGATTCTGTCGACGGTTTCTCTGTCCAATGTCTGTGTCATACCGTCGACGCTAGTGCGCAATGGCCCATCGGCGTGGTTCAATTCGGTCATGACTTCGTGGGCCAATATGCCCACTCGCGACCTCCATCTGAACTTGCGCGAGCGGATCACCCCGGGTGCCCGCGGCGCGCGGGAGCTGCTGCTCGGCGCACTGCGTGACGCGGTGCGCTCGGGGCGGCTGAGCCCCGGCACGCTGCTGCCGCCCTCGCGCAGCCTGGCCGCCGACCTCGGAGTAGCCCGCAACACGGTGGCCGAGGCCTACGCCGAACTCGTGGCCGAGGGGTGGCTCGCGTCGCGGCAGGGTGCAGGTACGTGGGTGGTCAACAACGCGGGTGCCGCGGCCCCGGCACAACCGCGCGGTGTGCGGTCCACACCGCGCCACGACCTACGGCCTGGCTCACCCGACGTCGCGGAGTTCCCCCGCGCACAATGGGTGGCCGCGACACGTCGCGCGCTGACCACGGCGCCGACCGAGGCGCTGCGCATGGGCGATCCGCGCGGACGCCCCGAATTGCGGCAGGCCATCGCGGACTACCTCACGCGTGCGCGCGGGGTCCGGACCTCACCGGAGGCGGTGGTCATCTGTGCGGGCGTCCGGCACGGCGTCGAGGTGCTCACCCGAGTGCTTCACGGCGACCGCCCGATCGCGGTAGAGGCCTACGGGCTCTTCATATTCCGCGATGCGGTCGCCGCGCTGGGCGTGCCGACGGTCCCGATCGGCGTCGACGAGCACGGGGCGGTTGTCGGCGAGCTCGACGGCCTCGACACCCCCGCGGTGCTTCTCACCCCGGCCCATCACAACCCGCTCGGTGTGCCGCTGCACCCATCGCGGCGCACCGCGGTCGTCGACTGGGCTCAGCGCACCGGCGGCTACGTGATCGACGACGACTACGACGGCGAATTCCGCTACGACCGCCAGCCGGTCGGCGCGTTGCAGGCGCTGAGCCCCGACCACGTGATCTATCTCGGCTCGGCCAGCAAGAGCCTGTCGCCGGTGCTACGCCTGGGCTGGATGGTGCTGCCCGCCGACCTTGTCGACGCGGTGGTCGAGGCCTACGGCGGGGACCAGTTCTACGTCGACGGCATCGCGCAGTTGACCATGGCCGAATTCGTCACCAGCGGCTGCTACGACAAGCACATCCGGCGTATGCGGATCCGATACCGGCGACGCCGCGACGCCCTCGTCGATGCACTGGGCGGTTTCGACATCGGGATCAGCGGGCTCAACGCCGGCCTGAACGTGCTGCTGACCCTGCCCGAGGGCGCCGAGCACGAGGTGGTGCAGCATGCCGGCGAGGCAGGCATTGCGCTGCAAGGGCTTTCGGCCATGCGTCATCCGCTGGCGGGGCCGGAGGTGCCGCAGCTCGACGGTGTCATCATCGGCTTCGGCACGCCCGCCGAGCATGCGTTCGCCGCGGCTGTCGAGGCGCTCTGCGACGTTCTGACATCCAGCGGGCTGTCCCGCTGATCAGGATGGCGCGCGTTTCACCGTAAGCTGCCCGGGTGGCCGAGCCCCCGATGCAACCCGCCTTGAGCCTGGGCACCCAGATCTGGCGCTTCGTCGTCACCGGCGGATTCTCGGCGGTTGTCGACTTCGGTCTCTACGTGCTGCTCTACCGGGTCGGCGGCGTGCAGCCCGACCTGGCCAAGGCTCTCGGCTGGGTCGCCGGCACCACGACGGCGTACATGCTCAACCGGCGCTGGACCTTCCAGGCGCCGCCGAGCCACGCCCGGCTGGCCGCGGTGTGGGCGCTCTACATCACGACCTTCGTCGTGCAGGTCGGGCTCAACCACCTGTTCCTGGACCTTCTCGACTACACGCCGACCGCGGTCGTCGTCGCGTTCGTGATCGCCCAGGGCACCGCGACCGTGATCAACTTCGTCATCCAGCGCGCGGTCATCTTCCGCCTGCGGTAGCCGGGCGCTCGTGCCGAGCTGAATTGCGGTGCACCGGGGCGCCGACGAGGGCACGGTACCCTCGTTGCGATGTCCGAGAACCTGCCGACGACCTCGCGTGCCCTGACCGGCTTCGGTCGCACCGCACCGTCCGTCGCGCAGGTGCTGACCACCCCGGACATCGAGCTGATCGCGCAGGCGGTCCGCGAGGCCGCCGACCGCAGCGCATCCAGCCCGGCGTTCCTGCACCGGGGCGTCCTGGCGCGCGGGCTGGGCCGCTCCTACGGCGACCAGGCGTGCAACGGCGGCGGCCTGGTCGTGGACATGACCGCGCTGCACAAAATCCATTCGATCAGCGCCGAGACGGCCGTGGCCGACGTCGACGCGGGCGTCAGCCTCGATCAGCTGATGAAGGCGGCGCTTCCGTTCGGGCTGTGGGTGCCCGTCCTGCCCGGCACCCGCCAGGTCACCGTCGGCGGGGCGATCGCCTCGGACATCCACGGCAAGAACCACCACAGCGCGGGCAGCTTCGGAAACCACGTGCTGTCGATGGACCTGCTGATGGCCGACGGGGAGGTACACACCCTCGCCCCTGACGGGCCGGACGCCGAACTGTTCTGGGCGACGGTCGGCGGAAACGGCCTCACCGGCATCGTGCTGCGGGCCCGAATCGCGATGACGCGCACCGAAACCGCGTACTTCATCGCCGACGGCGTCTCCACCAACGACCTGGACGAGACCGTCGCCGTCCACCTCGACGGCAGCGAGGACCGCTATACCTACTCCAGCGCGTGGTTCGACCTGATCAGCCCGCCTCCGAAACTGGGCAGGGCGGCGATCAGCCGCGGCAGCCTCGCGACGCTCGATCAGCTGCCGCCGAAGTTGGCCAAGAATCCGCTCAAATTCGATGCGCCACAGCTGCTCTCGGTGCCGAACATCTTCCCGGTCAGCGCGATGAACAAGCTCTCGTTCATGGCGATCGGCGAGGTGTACTACCGGCTCGGCGGGACGTACACCGGCAAGATCATGAATCTGTCGCAGTTCTACCACATGCTGGATCTCGTCAGCGGGTGGAACAATGCCTACGGCCCAGCGGGTTTCGCGCAACATCAGTTCCTGGTGCCGCCCGACGCGCTCGAGGAGTTCAAGGCGATCATCCGTTGGATCCAGACGCGGGGACACTATTCGGCGCTCAACGTGTTCAAGCTGTTCGGCCCCGGGAACCGGGCGCCGCTGAGCTTTCCGATGGCGGGCTGGAACGTGGCGATGGACTTCCCGAACAGGCCCGGGGTCAACGAATTCCTCAACGAACTCGACGAGCGGGTCATGGAGTTCGGTGGGCGCGTGTACACCGCGAAGGACTCCCGGGTCAGCGCGGAGAGGTTCCACAAGATGTATCCCAGGATCGACGAGTGGATCGCCGTGCGCCGCAAGGCCGACCCGAACGGCGTCTTCGCATCCGATATGGCCCGACGCTTGGAGCTGCTGTAGATGGTTCACAAAAATGGTTCTTGACGCCGTAGGTAACCCACAGACCATCCTGCTGCTCGGCGGGACATCGGAGATCGGCCTGGCGATCTGCGCGCGCTATCTGCGCAACGCGCACGCCCGCATCATCCTCGCTGATCTGCCGGGCCATCCGCGCAAGGACGAGGCCATCGCCGCGATGACCGAGGCCGGGGCCAAGTCCGTCGAGTGGATTGACTTCGACGGCACCGACACCTCGGGTCACCGCGATGTCATCGACAAGGCATGGAGCGGTGGCGATGTCGACGTTGCGATCGTGGCCTTCGGCCTTCTCGGCAACGCCGAGGAACTGTGGCATGACCAGGCCAAGGCCGTGCAGATCGCGCAGATCAACTACACCGCAGCGGTTTCGGTCGGTGTCCTGACCGGCGAGAAGATGCGGGCCCAGGGCTTCGGGCAGATCATCGCGATGAGCTCGGCGGCCGGCGAGCGGGTGCGGCGGTCCAACTTCGTGTACGGCTCCACCAAGGCCGGACTCGACGGCTTCTACCTCGGCTTGGGAGAGGCGTTGCGCGAGTTCGGTGTTCGGGTGCTGGTGATCCGCCCCGGACAGGTGCGCACCACCACCACCATCGAACACTGGAAGTCCACCGGCGCCAAGGAAGCGCCGTTTACCGTCGACAAAGAAGACGTCGCCGAACTCGCAGTCACGGCGGCGGCCAAGGGCAAGGAACTGGTATGGGCGCCGGGAGCGTTCCGGTACGTGATGATGGTGTTGCGCCACATCCCGCGGCCGATCTTCCGCAAGCTACCCATCTGATGCGTGACGGCTCGCCGGCCCTGCCCATCAAGGTCGCCGGCCAGATGGTGGCGGCCGCCGCGGTGGCGGTCGTCGTCGCCGTGGTGTCGCTGGCCGCGATCGCGCGGGTGGAGTGGCCCGCCTACAACTCCTCCAATCAGCTGCACGCCCTGACCACGGTGGGCCAGGTGGCCTGCCTGGCGGGGCTGTTCGCGAGCGGATGGGTATGGCGACGGGGCCGCCGCCTGCTCGGCAAGGCCGCGGGCACGGTGTTCTTGTCCGCGTTCGCGGTGGTGACGCTGGCGATGCCGCTCGGGGCCACCAAGCTGTACCTGTACGGCATCTCGGTCGACCAGCAGTTCCGCACCGAGTACCTCACCCGGCTCGCCGACAGCGCCGCGCTGCGCGACATGACCTACATGGGCCTGCCGCCGTTCTACCCGCCCGGCTGGTTCTGGATCGGCGGGCGCCTGGCCGCGCTGACCGGAACGCCGGCGTGGGAGACGTTCAAACCGTGGGCGATCATCTCGATCACCGCCGCGATCGCGGTGGCGTTCGTGTTGTGGGCGGCCATGATTCGCTTCGAGTACGCGCTCGTGGTGACCACCGCGACCACCGCCGCCACACTCGCGTACTCCCCTGCCGAGCCCTACGCCGCGATCATCGCGGTCCTGCTGCCGCCGGTTTTCGTGCTGGCGTGGTCGGGGTTGCGCGGAGGGACCCGTAACAGCGGGTGGGCCGCCGTTGTCGGCACCGGGCTGTTCCTCGGCGGAGCCGCACTGTCGTACACGCTGCTGTTCGCCTACGCCGCCTTCACCCTCGCGATCATGGGTGTGCTGCTCGCGGCCGCGCGCAGGCGCATCGAACCGCTGCTGCGGCTGACTGTCATCGCGGTGATCTCGGGCGCCATCGCGCTCGTCGGCTGGGCCCCGTACCTGATCGCCGCGATCTCGGGCGAGCCCGCCGACTCCGGAACCGCCCAGCACTACCTCCCGACGGACGGCGCGCAGCTGGAGTTCCCGATGCTGCACTTCACGCTCCTCGGGGCGCTGTGCATGCTCGGCACGCTGTGGCTGGTCTGGCGGGCGCGCTCGTCGACGCGTGCGGGGGCGCTCGCGATCGCCGTGCTCGCGGTCTACGCGTGGTCGCTGCTGTCGATGCTGACCACACTGGCGGGCACCACCCTGCTGTCATTCCGGCTGAATCCCACGCTGACCGTGCTGCTGACGGCCGCGGGTGCCTTCGGCTTCATCGAGGTCGCCCGCGCTGTCGCGGCGCGCGTGCGGCCCGAGAACACGCGACGCGTCATCGCGGCGGCCGCCGCACTGGGCATGATCGGCGCCGTCACGTACAGCCAGGACATCCCCGACGTGCTGCGCTCCGACATCGTCGTCGCCTACACCGACACCGACGGCTACGGACAGCGGGCCGATCGGCGACCGCCGGGTGCCGAGCGCTACTACCGGGAGATCGACACCAAGATCACCGAGGTGACCGGCCGTCCGCGCGACGAGACCGTCGTCCTGACCGCCGACTACAGCTTCCTGTCCTACTACCCGTATTACGGTTTTCAGGGACTGACCTCGCACTACGCCAACCCGCTCGCACAGTTCGACAAGCGCGCCGAGGCCATCGAGGGCTGGGCCACGCTGACCGAGGCCGACGACTTCATCGAGGCGCTCGACTCCCTGCCGTGGGAGCCGCCGACGGTGTTCCTGATGCGCCGTGGCGCCGACGACACCTACACGTTGCGGCTGGCCTCCGACGTGTATCCGAACCAACCCAACGTCCGGCGCTACCACGTCGCGCTGGACGAGGCGTTGTTCGACGACCCCCGCTTCGAGGTCTCCAGCATCGGCCCGTTCGTGCTGGCGATCCGGAAGCCCAATTAGGATCGAACGCCGTGGTCGGTGAAGCCGGGGTCGGGGCGAACCATCGGACGGTGCGGCTGGTAGCCATCGTTGCCGGGTTGCTCGGCGCGCTGCTGGCGATCGCGACGCCGTTGATGCCGGTCACGCAGACCACCGCGCAGCTGAATTGGCCGCAGAACGGCGTGCTGCGCAGTGTCGACGCGCCGCTCATCGGCTACGTCGCGACCGACCTCGAGATCAGCGTGCCGTGCCGCGCGGCGGCCGGGCTGGCCGGCGGTCGCACGGTGCTGCTGTCGACCGTGCCCAAACAGGCGCCCAAGGCCATCGACCGCGGCCTGCTCATCGAGCGGGTCAACAACGACCTGCTGGTGATCGTCCGCAACACCCCGGTGGTCAGCGCGCCGCTGGACCAGGTGCTCAGCCCGCAGTGTCAGCGGCTGACCTTCACCGCCCACGCCGACAAGGTGACAGGCGAGTTCGTCGGCCTCGTGCAGGGACCGGGGCGGATTCCGAGCGAGGATCCCGGCGAACCGCTGCGCGGCGAACGCGGCGGCTACGACTTCCGGCCGCAGATCGTCGGCGTCTTCACCGACCTCAGCGGTCCGGCGCCGCCGGGCCTGGAGTTCTCCGCGACCCTCGACACCCGGTACAGCACCTCGCCGACGCTGCTCAAGACGTTGGCGATGATCGTCGGGGTGGCGTTGACCCTCATCGCGCTGGTCGCGCTGCACCTTCTCGACGTCGCCGACGGCCGCGGCGTCAGACGGTTCCTGCCCCCGCGGTGGTGGACGCTGCGGCCGCTGGACGGCGTGGTCACCGCGGTGCTGGTGTGGTGGCACTTCGTCGGCGCGAACACCGCCGACGACGGCTACATCTTGACGATGGCGCGGGTGTCCGAGCACGCCGGCTACATGGCGAACTACTACCGCTGGTTCGGCACCCCTGAATCGCCGTTCGGCTGGTATTACGACCTGCTGGCGTTGTGGGCGCACGTGAGCACGCACAGCGTGTGGATGCGCCTGCCGACGCTGGTGATGGGACTGGCGTGCTGGTGGGTGATCAGCCGCGAGGTGATCCCGCGACTCGGCCATGCGGTGAAGTCGACGCCGGCGGCGGCGTGGACGGCGGCGGGCCTGTTCCTGGCGTTCTGGCTGCCGCTGAACAACGGGCTGCGCCCCGAACCGATCATCGCGCTGGGCATCCTTCTCACGTGGTGCTCGGTCGAGCGGGGCGTGGCCACCAGCAGGCTGCTACCCGTCGCGATCGCGATCATCATCGGCGCGCTCACGCTGTTCTCCGGCCCGACCGGTATCGCGGCGATTGGCGCCCTATTGGTGGCGGTCGGACCGCTGAAAACCATTGTTGCCGCGCATGTTTCCCGTTTCGGATACCTCGCGCTGCTGGCGCCGATCCTGGCCGCGGCGACCGTGACGATCATCCTGATATTCCGGGACCAGACGCTGGCCGCCGAACTGCAGGCCAGCACCTTCAAGTCCGCGGTCGGGCCGAGCCTGAGCTGGTTCGACGAGCACATCCGCTACGAGCGGTTGTTCACATTGAGCCCGGACGGTTCGGTCGCGCGCCGGTTCGCGGTGCTGATGCTGTTGATCGCGTTGGCCGTCGCGGTCGCGATGTCGTTGCGCAAGTTCAGGATTCCCGGCACGGCGCTGGGTCCCAGTCGTCGCATCATCGGCATCACGGTGATCTCGTTCCTGGCCATGATGTTCACGCCGACCAAGTGGACGCACCACTTCGGTGTGTTCGCCGGGCTGGCCGGGTCGCTGGGTGCGCTGGCGGCGGTCGCCGTCACCGCCACGGCGATGCGGTCACGGCGCAACCGCTCGGTGTTCGGCGCCGCGGTGCTGTTCGCGATGGCGTTGTCGTTCGCCACCGTGAACGGCTGGTGGTACGTGTCGAACTTCGGCGTGCCATGGTCGAACGCGATGCCGGAGTGGAAGTTCGGTTTCTCGACGTTCCTGCTGGGGTTGTCGGTGCTGGCGTTGATCGCCGCGGCATGGTTCCACTTCTCCGGCCGCGATTCGTCACCGCCGGGCCCGAAACGACGATGGCAGCGAATCCTGCAGGCCCCGTTAGCCGTTGCGACCTGGGTGCTGGTGGTTTTCGAGGTGCTCTCGCTGACGCTGGCCATGGTCGACCAGTACCCGGCGTGGAGCGTCGGGCGGTCCAACCTCGAAGCCCTGACCGGCAAGACGTGCGGGATGGCCCAGGACGTGCTCGTCGAGGAGGACCCCAACGTCGGCATGCTGAGACCGGTCGACACGCCGGTAGGTGAGGCGCTCGCCGCCGGAACCGCAGAAGGGTTCGCCCCCAACGGAATTCCCGCCGATGTCTCGGCCGACGAGACGATGAGCGGTCAGGGCACCTCGACCAACTTCGCCGACACCGACAGCGAAGAAGATCAGGCCGGCAACGGCGGGACCGAGGGCGGCACGACGGCCGCCGCGGGTGTCAACGGCTCGCGGGCGCGGCTGCCGTACAAGCTCGATCCGGCGAGCACACCGGCGTCGAAACGCCCTGCCGCGGAAACGACCAGCAGCGGACCGACGTCGTCGCGCGACGGCAGGCGGTACCAGGCCGAGCGCAGCTGCGCGGGCTGCTGCGTGCCGGGACGCCAGCTGCCCATGACCGGTGTGCTCGCCGGATCGAGCTTGTACGGCAGCCGCGCCCGCGAGCCGTTGACACCCGCGGCGGCCGTCGTGCCG
>NZ_LZJE01000348.1:0-9511 GCF_001666865.1 Mycobacterium sp. E136 | reverse complement strand
AGACTCGCGAGCGCGCGGATTCACCGCCGACCTTGGCGACGATGTCCTTGAACCGCTGACGGTCCTCGCCGCGCTGGATGGCCTCGAAGTCCGCGCCGATCAGTTCCACGCCGTGCTTGGCCAGCGCCCCCGACTCCGACAGCGCCACCGCGGTGTTCAGCGCCGTCTGCCCGCCCAGCGCGGCGAGGACCGTCAGCGGTTCAAGGACATCGTCGCCAAGGTCGGCGGTGAATCCGCGCGCTCGCGAGTCTGTTTCACGATGGACGAGGTCCGCGAGACGGTCGAGGAGCTCGGCCTGCCGGTCGTGGTGCGCCCGTCCTTCACGATGGGCGGGCTCGGCTCGGGCATGGCGTACTCCGCCGAGGACGTCGACCGGATGGCCGGCGACGGGCTCGCGGCCTCCCCGAGCGCGAACGTGCTCATCGAGGAGTCGATCTTCGGCTGGAAGGAATACGAACTCGAGCTGATGCGCGACGGCCGCGACAATGTGGTCGTCGTCTGCTCGATCGAGAACTTCGACCCGATGGGTGTGCACACCGGCGACTCGGTCACCGTCGCCCCGGCCATGACGCTCACCGACCGCGAGTATCAGACCATGCGCGATCTGGGCATCGCGATCCTGCGCGAGGTCGGCGTCGACACCGGAGGCTGCAACATCCAGTTCGCGGTGAACCCCGCCGACGGCCGGCTGATCGTGATCGAGATGAACCCGCGGGTGTCGCGCTCGAGTGCGTTGGCCTCCAAGGCAACCGGTTTCCCGATCGCCAAGATCGCCGCGAAGCTCGCGATCGGCTACACGCTCGACGAGATCGTCAACGACATCACCAAGGAGACGCCGGCGTGTTTCGAGCCGACGCTCGACTACGTCGTGGTCAAGGCGCCCCGCTTCGCGTTCGAGAAGTTCCCCGGCGCCGACGGCACGCTGACCACGACGATGAAGTCGGTCGGCGAGGCGATGTCGCTGGGCCGCAACTTCATCGAAGCGCTCGGCAAGGTGATGCGCTCGCTGGAGGCAGGCCGTGCCGGGTTCTGGACCAAGTCCGACCCCGACGAGGACACGGTCACCGTCGATGAACTGCTGACCCGTCTGGGGACACCGTCGGACGGACGCGTCTACGACCTGGAACTCGCGCTGCGCAAGGGCGCATCCGTCGAGCAGGTCGCGAAGGCCTCCGGCGTCGACCCCTGGTTCGTCGAGCAGATCGCCGGGCTCGTCGGGTTGCGCGCCGAGATCGTCGACGCGCCCGTGCTCGACGCCGGGTTGTTGCGCCGCGCCAAGTATCACGGGCTGTCCGATCCCCAGATCGCCGCGCTGCGACCCGAACTCGCCGGTGAGGTCGGGGTGCGGGCACTTCGTCAGCGGCTGGGCATCCACCCGGTGTTCAAGACGGTCGACACCTGCGCGGCCGAATTCGAGGCCAAGACCCCGTACCACTACAGCAGCTACGAGCTCGACCCCGCGGCGGAGACGGAGGTCGCGCCGCAGACCGAGCGGCCCAAGGTGCTGATCCTCGGTTCGGGCCCCAACCGCATCGGGCAGGGCATCGAGTTCGACTACAGCTGCGTGCACGCCGCGACGACGTTGAGCCAGGCCGGTTTCGAGACGGTGATGGTCAACTGCAACCCCGAGACCGTGTCCACCGACTACGACACCGCTGACCGGCTCTACTTCGAACCGCTCACATTCGAGGACGTGCTCGAGGTCTACTACGCCGAATCCGCTTCCGGCGCAGGTGGTCCGGGCGTGGTCGGTGTCATCGTACAGCTCGGCGGGCAGACCCCGCTCGGGTTGGCGGAACGCCTGCAGAACGCCGGCGTGCCGATCGTCGGGACGAGCCCCGAGGCGATCGACCTCGCCGAGGATCGCGGTGCGTTCGGGGAGGTGCTGACCAACGCGGGCCTGCCCGCTCCGAAGTTCGGCCTGGCCACCAGCTTCGACCAGGCGCGGCGCATCGCCGCCGACATCGGTTATCCCGTGCTGGTGCGACCGTCCTACGTGCTCGGCGGTCGCGGCATGGAGATCGTCTACGACGACGAGACGTTGCAGGGCTACATCACCAGGGCCACCGAACTCTCGCCCGAGCATCCGGTGCTGGTGGACCGGTTCCTCGAGGACGCCATCGAGATCGACGTCGACGCGCTGTGCGACGGATCCGAGGTGTACATCGGCGGCATCATGGAGCACATCGAAGAGGCCGGCATCCACTCCGGCGACTCGGCGTGCGCGCTGCCTCCGGTGACGCTGGGCCGCAGCGACATCGAGGCCGTACGGCGCGCCACCGAAGCGATCGCCCACGGTATCGGCGTGGTGGGCCTGCTCAACGTGCAGTACGCGCTCAAGGACGACGTGCTCTACGTCCTGGAGGCCAACCCGCGCGCCAGCCGCACCGTGCCGTTCGTTTCCAAGGCCACCGCGGTGCCGCTGGCCAAGGCGTGTGCGCGGATCATGCTCGGCGCGACGATCGCCCAGTTGCGCGAGGAGGGTGTGCTGGCACGCACCGGGGACGGTGCGGCCACCGCACGCAGCGCTCCCGTGGCGGTCAAGGAAGCGGTCCTGCCGTTCAACCGCTTCCGCAAACACGATGGCACGCAGATCGATTCGCTGCTGGGCCCGGAGATGAAGTCGACGGGCGAGGTGATGGGCATCGACCACGACTTCGGCAGCGCCTTCGCCAAGAGCCAGACCGCCGCCTACGGGTCTCTGCCCGTCGAGGGCACGGTGTTCGTGTCGGTGGCCAACCGCGACAAGCGGTCGCTGGTGTTCCCCGTCAAGCGGCTCGCCGATCTCGGGTTCCGGGTGCTGGCCACCGAGGGCACCGCGGAGATGTTGCGGCGCAACGGCATCCCGTGTGACGAGGTCCGCAAGCACTTCGAGGAGCCGAGTGAGGGCAGGCCCGCATCGTCGGCCGTCGACCTCATCAAGGCGGGGGAGGTGGACATGGTGATCAACACCCCTTACGGCAACTCCGGTCCCCGTGTCGACGGCTACGAGATCCGCTCCGCGGCGGTGGCGAACAGCATCCCGTGTGTGACAACGGTGCAGGGAGCCTCGGCGGCGGTACAGGGCATCGAGGCCGGGATCCGCGGCGACATCGGCGTGATGTCGCTGCAGGAGCTGCACAGCGTGCTGGGGCCGTGACCGGTTTCGGTCCGCGGTTGGCCGACGCGGTGGCCCGGCGTGGACCGCTGTGTCTGGGTATCGATCCACACCCGGAGTTGATGCGGGCGTGGGGACTTCCCGTCGACGCCGACGGACTGCGCCGGTTCTGCGACGCGTGCGTGACGGCGTTCGCCGGCTTCGCGATCGTCAAACCTCAGGTGGCCTTCTTCGAGGCGTACGGCGCCGCCGGGTTCGCGGTGCTCGAGCACACCTTCGCCGCGCTACGCGACGCGGGAGTGCTGGTGCTCGCCGACGCCAAACGGGGTGACATCGGGTCGACGATGGCGGCCTACGCCCAGGCGTGGGCCGGCGATTCGCCGCTGGCGGCCGACGCGGTGACGGCGTCGCCGTACCTGGGCTTCGGCTCACTGCAGCCGCTGATCGAGACGGCGGTCGCCAACGGCCGCGGGGTGTTCGTGCTCGCGGCCACCTCGAATCCGGAGGGCGCATCCGTGCAGTGCGCCGACACCGGCGGCCGTACCGTCGCGCAGTCGATCGTCGACGCGGCCGCGCAGGTCAACCGGACGGCGCAGGACCGACCGGGTCCGATCGGCGTGGTGGTCGGCGCGACCCTGGCCGAACCGCCCGATGTCAGCGCGCTCGGCGGGCCGGTGCTGGTCCCGGGCGTCGGTGCTCAGGGCGGGCGCCCCCAGGCGTTGGGCGGGCTCGGAGGGGCCCAATCCGGCCAGTTGTTGCCCGCGGTGTCGCGTGAGGTGCTGCGGGCGGGTCCGGACGTGGGTGCCCTGCGCTCCGCGGCCGAGGCGATGCGCGACGCGGTGGCCTACCTGGCGTGACTCCGGCCGTCGGCGAAGCAACAAATGCAACGCCAGTCTCAGCTGTCACAAATGTCACAAACAGCCAGCTCGCGACACGCCCGAAAGCGGATGACCAGCGAAAATTTTCTTTGTAGGCGCCCCCGGGTCGCCTGAGTGTGGCGCAGCTCACGCGCTGAACGGTCGAAAAGCGCCCCGATGCGAGCCGAATTGCCTTGATATGCAGGCGGTTCCGGCCGCGGAATGGGAGATTTCGTCGTTTCGGGCCGCCGGACGCCGCTGACATGCGCGGCGGGCGACGGCCCGACACGCTGGGCTTTTGACGCCGTAACCAGGGGGTGGGGTTCGCTTTCGTCAGCCTGCGTGGGTACGGTCGTCGTCGCTGGCTGTTTCTGGGTTTTCCCTATCAGCCGAGGCAGTGGAAATTGATGGTGATGAGACGGAGGAACCCGTGGCCCTTCCCCAGTTGACCGACGAACAGCGCGCGGCCGCGTTGGAGAAGGCTGCCGCCGCACGTCGAGCCAGAGCCGAACTGAAGGACCGGCTCAAGCGCGGCGGCACCAACCTCAAGCAGGTGCTCAAGGATGCCGAGACCGACGAGGTCTTGGGCAAGATGAAGGTTTCGGCGCTTCTCGAGGCGTTGCCCAAGGTCGGCAAGGTCAAGGCGCAGGAGATCATGACCGAACTCGAGATCGCCCCGACCCGCCGTCTGCGCGGTCTCGGCGATCGTCAGCGCAAGGCGCTGCTGGAAAAGTTCGACCAGTCCTAGGCGCAGAAGTTGAGCGCCGGCCGAGGGGCCGGCCGGGTAGTTGTGCTGTCCGGCCCCTCAGCCGTCGGGAAGTCGACCGTCGTCCGCTGTTTGCGCGAACGCGTTCCCGACCTGCACTTCAGCGTGTCAGTCACCACCAGGGCCCCTCGCCCCGGTGAAGTCGACGGCGTTGACTACTCCTTTGTCACCCCGGATGAATTCAATCGGCTGATCGCCGACGGCGCCCTGCTCGAATGGGCAGAGATCCACGGCGGTCTACACCGCTCCGGGACCCCCGCCCGGCCCGTCCGCGAGGCGATCGCCGCGGGCAGGCCCGTCCTGATCGAGGTGGACCTGGCCGGCGCACGAGCCGTCAAGAAGGCGATGCCCGAGGCCCTGACGGTGTTCCTCGCCCCGCCGAGCTGGGAAGAGCTGCAGAACCGCCTGACCGGGCGTGGCACCGAGACCCCCGAGGCGATCGAGCGCCGATTGGCCACCGCCCGGGCCGAACTCGCAGCGCAGGACGACTTCGACACCGTCGTCGTGAACAGTCAATTGGAGTCTGCCTGCGCGGAATTGGTATCCTTGCTGGTGGACCGCTGATAAGTACGCGCCGGCCTCGGCGCCGGACGGCCTGACAGCTATCTCGCATCCAGCCAAAACCGCCAGGAGATTTTTTACGTGAGCACCCCGCACGCCGACACGCAGCTGACAGCTGTGGACGACCTCGACACGTCGGCCGTCAGCGCCTACGACACGCCGTTGGGCATCACCAACCCGCCCATCGACGAGTTGCTGGATCGCGCGTCGAGCAAGTATGCGCTGGTGATCTATGCCGCCAAGCGCGCACGCCAGATCAACGACTACTACAACCAGCTCGGCGACGGCATCCTCGAGTACGTCGGCCCGCTGGTCGAGCCGGGCCTGCAGGAGAAGCCGCTGTCGATCGCGCTGCGTGAGATCCACGCGGACCTGCTCGAGCACACCGAAGGCGAGTAGCAACGCCGCGAGGCATAGGGGAGCGGCCGCCATGGAGCCCAAGCGGATCATCGTCGGCGTCGCCGGTGGTATCGCCGCCTACAAGGCGGCCACCGTGGTCAGACAGCTCACCGAGGCAGGCCACGACGTCCGCGTCGTACCCACCGAATCCGCACTGCGGTTCGTCGGCGCCGCGACCTTCGAAGCCCTCTCCGGTCATCCCGTGCACACGGGTGTCTGGGACGACGTGCACGAGGTGCCGCACGTGCGCTTCGGTCAGGAAGCCGATCTCGTCGTCGTCGCGCCCGCCACCGCCGATCTCCTGGCGCGTGCGGTCGCCGGCCGCGCGGACGACCTCTTGACCGCGACGCTGCTGACCGCGCGATGTCCGGTGCTGTTCGCCCCGGCGATGCACACCGAGATGTGGTTCCACACGGCGACGGTGGAGAACGTCGCGACGCTGCGCCGTCGCGGTGCCGTCGTCCTCGAACCGGCCTCGGGCCGGTTGACCGGCGCCGACAGCGGCGCGGGTCGCCTGCCCGAAGCCGAAGAGATCACCACGCTGGCCCAGCTGCTGCTGACGCGGCCCGATGCGCTGCCCTACGACCTGGCCGGCGTCAAGGTGCTGGTCTCGGCGGGCGGAACCCGCGAGCCGATCGACCCCGTGCGGTTCATCGGCAACCGCAGCTCCGGCAAGCAGGGATACGCGATGGCCCGGGTGATGGCCCAGCGCGGGGCCGACGTCACGTTGATCGCGGGCAACACCACGGGACTGATCGACCCGGCCGGCGTCGACGTCGTGCACATCGGATCGGCCGCCCAACTCAAGGACGCGGTATCGAAGCACGCTCCGGACGCGCACGTGCTGGTGATGGCGGCCGCGGTCGCCGACTTCCGGCCCACCCGGATGCAGACCAGCAAGATCAAGAAATCCGCCGATCCGGACGCTGCCGCGCCGGTCATCGAACTGACCCGCACCGAGGACGTCCTGGCGGGCGCCGTGCGGGGCCGGGCCGACGGACAGTTGCCCAACATGCGGGCGATCGTGGGATTCGCTGCGGAGACCGGCGATGCCAACGGCGACGTGCTTCACCACGCGCGTGCGAAGCTGCAGCGCAAGGGCTGCGATTTGCTCGTGGTCAACGCGGTGGGCGAGAATCGGGCGTTCGAAGTGGACAACAACGACGGCTGGCTCCTCGCGGCCGATGGCACCGAGTCCGCCTTGGAACACGGCTCGAAAACCCTGATGGCCAGCCGTATCGTGGACGCGATCGTGGCCTTCCTGCAGAGCGGCGGCGGGTAGCGCGAATCACGCATCTGGCTGCGTGAAATGCTTGCGCGCGACGAACGCACAGGCTTGGGTGCAACAGGGCACACCTATAATTTGATGAACTAACTACCTCAAGTTGACTTGAGCGGGAAGGATCACACCGTGAGTGAAGCTCGGCTGTTCACCAGCGAGTCGGTAACCGAGGGCCACCCCGACAAGATCTGCGACGCGATCAGCGACTCGGTGCTCGACGCATTGCTCGCGGGCGATCCCAAGTCGCGGGTCGCGGTGGAGACGCTGGTGACCACCGGCCAGGTGCACGTTGTCGGCGAGGTGACGACCACGGCCAAGGAGGCCTTCGCCGACATCACGAACACCGTGCGCGACCGGATCCTGGAGATCGGCTACGACTCCTCGGAGAAGGGCTTCGACGGCGAGACCTGCGGCGTCAACATCGGCATCGGCCGTCAGTCGCCGGATATCGCCCAAGGCGTCGACACCGCGCACGAGACCCGCGTCGGCGGGGCGGGCGATCCGCTCGATCTGCAGGGCGCCGGCGACCAGGGCCTGATGTTCGGCTACGCGATCAAGGACACGCCCGAGTTGATGCCGCTGCCGATCGCGCTCGCGCACAGGTTGTCGCGGCGGCTGACCGAGGTCCGCAAGAGCGGCGTGCTCGACTACCTGCGGCCCGACGGCAAGACTCAGGTCACGGTGCAGTACGACGGCACCACCCCGGTTCGCCTCGACACCGTCGTGCTCTCGACGCAGCACGCGGCGGGCATCGACCTCGAGGGCACGCTGACCCCGGACATCCGCGAGAAGGTCGTCAACACCGTGCTGGCCGACCTGGGCCACGACTCGATGGACACCTCGGACTTCCGGCTGCTGGTGAACCCGACCGGCAAGTTCGTGCTCGGCGGCCCCATGGGTGACGCCGGCCTGACCGGCCGCAAGATCATCGTCGACACCTACGGCGGCTGGGCCCGTCACGGCGGCGGCGCATTCTCGGGCAAGGATCCGTCCAAGGTGGACCGCTCGGCGGCGTACGCGATGCGCTGGGTGGCGAAGAACGTCGTCGCAGCGGGTCTGGCCGAGCGCGTCGAGGTCCAGGTGGCCTACGCGATCGGCAAGGCCGCTCCCGTCGGCCTGTTCGTCGAGACGTTCGGCAGCGAGACCGTCGACCCGGCCCGCATCGAGAAGGCCATCACCTCGGTCTTCGACCTACGCCCCGGCGCGATCGTTCGCGATCTCGACCTGCTGCGCCCGATCTACGCGCAGACCGCTGCGTACGGCCACTTCGGTCGCACCGACGTCGAACTGCCGTGGGAGCAGCTGAACAAGGTCGAGGAACTCAAGGCTTCCGTCTAGCGGTCCTATCGTCCTATCGCGAGCCAGGAGAAGAGACCCGCTCAGGAGCTGAACGCGTAGTCCCGCAGCGGGAAGCGGCGGCTGCGCCAGAGGGCCTCGAGCGTGGTGGTCGGGCGCAAGGGCGCATCGCCGTTCTTGTCGAAGTAGTAGCTGTTGGCCAGTTGGCAGCTCTCCTGCCAGAAGATCTGGCGATGACGCTTGCGCATCATTTCCGCGAAGTAGCGGTCGTTGGCCTCCTGCGTCACCTCCACGCGACGCGCGTTCTTGCGCCGGGCGTGCTTGAGGCAGCGCACGATGTGGTGGGTCTGGGTCTCGATCAGCGCGAAGTAGGACGAGCCGACGTAGCCGTACGGGCCGAACACCGTGAAGAAGTTCGGGAAGCCCGGAACGCTCACCCCTTCGTACGCCTGCAGCCGGTTCTCCTGCCAGTGTTGACTCCACGACCGGCCCCCCGAGCCGGTGACCGGGTAGGTCGGCATGTCGTCGGCGTCCATCACCTTGAACCCGGTGGCCAGGATCAGCACGTCGATGTCGCGGGTCATACCGTCGGCGGTCGCCACACCCGAGCCGGTGATCTTGTCGATCGGCTCGGTGACCAGTTCGACGTTGTCGCGGTTGTACGTCGACAGGTAGGTGTTGTGGAAGCCGGGCCGCTTACACCCGACCGCATAGCGCGGCGTGAGCTTGTCGCGGACCTCCGGGTCGTCGACCTCCTTGCGCAGATACGCCTCGCCGACCTTGGACATTTTCTTGGCCATCGGATTGATGGTGAAGTACTGCGCGGGCAGCGTGAACGTCAGCTCGACGTAGGCCTGGCTGAGCAGCCGTTGCACGACGTGTCCGCCGGGCAACCGCATCATCCGCCGCGCCGTCGGGGACAGCGGCACGTCGAACTTCGGGAAACACCAGATCGGTGTGCGCTGGAAAACGCTGAGCTGCTTGACGATTGGCGCGATCTCGGGGATCACCTGCACCGCGGATGCTCCGGTGCCGATGACCGCGACCCGCTTTCCGGTCAGGTCCTGCTCGTGGTCCCAGCGCGCGGTGTGCATCGTGACCCCGGCGAACGAGTCCACGCCGTCGATGTCGGGCAGTTTCGGCGTGATCAGCACGCCGCAGGCGTTGATCAGGAACCGCGCGGTGACGACCTCACCGGAGTCGAGTTCGATCCGCCACAGGCTCTCGTCGTCGTCGAACACAGCGCCGAGCAC
>NZ_LZJE01000347.1:0-1345 GCF_001666865.1 Mycobacterium sp. E136 | reverse complement strand
GTTGATCGCGATCAGGAACGGCAGTTCACGCGCCTCAAAGAAGTCGACCGCGGCGAAGCTGTCCTGCAGGCGACGCACGTCGACCAGCACGATCGCCCCGATCGCCCCGCTGACGAGGTCGTCCCACATGAACCAGAACCGACGCTGCCCGGGCGTGCCGAACAGGTACAACACCAGGTCGTCGGCCAAGGTGATGCGGCCGAAGTCCATCGCGACCGTCGTGGTGTTCTTCTGCGGTGTGGCCTCCAGGCCGTCGACGCCCGCCGACGCAGTAGTGACCAGGGCCTCGGTCCGCAGCGGCATGATCTCGGAGACCGCGCCGACGAACGTCGTCTTGCCGGCGCCGAAGCCGCCGGAGATGACGATCTTCGTTGCGGATGAGCGCTCGCGCGAAGACCCTGTTGCGGATGAGCGCTCCTCAGAGTGCCTTGAGGCCACGCAGTGTCCTTCCTATCAACTCACGTCTCTCGTCGACGGTGCTCGACTCGCCCAGCGCGCCGCGCACCGCCACATAACCCTGCGTCACGAGATCCCCGATCAGCACCCGCGCCACGCCGAGCGGCAACGACAACTTCGCGGCGATCTCGGCGACCGACGGGTGATTGACGCCCATCGCCAGGATCTGCCCGCGCACGTCGTTGCCCGGCCAGCGCGGCGGCTTGGCCGAATCCAGCGTCTCGATCGGCGCCTCCAGCGGGAGGTGGACCCGGGAATGGGTGCGGCCGGCGGTCAGGATGTACGGCCGGACCAGGCTCGGCTCTTCGGCGACGTCGCCATCCCACTGGTCCATCGACGGCTCACGAACGCGCAGGTGCGCGCCGCCGCGCCGACTGGACGACGGTGCCCACCCGTTCGACCAGCACCGCCATCTCGTAGCCGATCTGGCCGATGTCGCAGTTGCGCGCCGCAAGGGTGGCCAGATTGGAGCCGTCGCCGACCCGCATCAGCAGCAGGTAGCCGTTCTCCATCTCGACCACCGACTGCAGCACGTACCCGCCCTCGAACAGCTGCGCCGCGCCCGTCGACAGGCTGGCCAGTCCGGACGCCACGGCCGCGAGTTGGTCGGCGCGTTCGGTGGGGATGTGCTCGCTGGCCGCCATCAGCAGCCCGTCGGCGGACACCAGCACGGCGTGGGTCACCCCGGACACCTCGCGGGCGAATTTCGACACCAGCCAGTCGAGTGAGTCACGCTGCGTTGATCGCGACGCGTGGGTCATTCGGTATCGGTTCCTCTGGTCTCTCGTGCGTGCGACCGGGCAGCGTGCACCCCGCCGAAGTGGCTGCTGATGCTGGCCCGAACGGCTTCCGGATCGCGATGCGGGGCTCCCGGTTCAGCGCCGACCTC
>NZ_LZJE01000346.1:0-6959 GCF_001666865.1 Mycobacterium sp. E136 | reverse complement strand
CGACCGCAGCAACACGAACAGTGCCTCTCCGGGCGGTACGCCCTCGGTCAGGGCCCGTCCCTCCGCGACGAGGCTGTCGATCCGGTTCTCGACGACCGCGCGATACAGGTCCACCTTGGTCGGGAAGTGGCGGTACACCGTGCCCGCGCCGACGCCGGCGCGACGGGCGATCTCGTCGATCGGCACCGAGAGCCCGTCGGTCGCGAAGGCGTCGTACGCGACCTCCAGCACGCGGGCCCGATTGCGCAGGGCGTCGGCGCGCAGGGGTCGGTCGGTCGCACTCACATCGTCACCTCGGGAATGGAATTAAACGGGGCGTGCGTTCCGTATATGCGTAAGAACCGGGGCGCCCGCTCCGCTTAATACTCTACCGAGGAGAAATCATGTCCAGCTGGACAACCGCAGACATCCCGGATCAGGCCGGGCGTACCGCCGTCGTCACCGGTGCCAACACGGGCCTGGGCTACGAGACCGCGGCGGCGCTCGCAGCCAAGGGCGCGCATGTCGTGCTCGCCGTCCGCAACACCGGCAAGGGTGCCGACGCCGCGCGCCGTATCGAGCAGTCCACCCCGGGCGCCCGCGTCGACGTACAAGAGCTCGACCTCACGTCGTTGACATCGATCCGTGCCGCGGCCGAGCAACTGAGAAGCGATCACGACGTCATCGATCTGCTGATCAACAACGCGGGCGTGATGTTCACCCCCAAGTCGATCACCGAGGACGGCTTCGAGCTGCAGTTCGGCACCAACCATCTCGGTCACTTCGCGCTGACGGGGCTGCTGCTGGACCGGGTGCTGGCCGCACCGGGGTCGCGGGTCGTGACCGTGAGCAGCACGGGGCATCGTTTCGCGCGCAACGGGATTCGCTTCGACGACCTGCAGTGGGAGCACGGCTACCGCCGGGTGGGTGCCTACGGGCAGGCGAAGCTGGCCAACCTCATGTTCACCTATGAACTGCAACGCCGGCTGCAGGGCACCGACTCCATCGCCGTCGCTGCGCATCCGGGCGGTTCGCGATCGGAACTGGGCCGCAACTCGCCGCCGCTGCTGGCCGGGGTCTTCAAACTGCTGGAACCCCTGCTTCAGGACGCCGACATGGGAGCTCTGCCTTCCCTGCGCGCTGCAACCGACCCCGATGTGATCGGCGGGCAGTACTACGGCCCGGACGGCTTCTTGGAACAGGGCGGGCATCCGGTCGTGGTCGCGTCCAATCGGTTGTCGCACGACGTAGCGGCGCAGAAGCGGCTGTGGACCGTGTCGGAGCAACTGACCGGTGTCACCTACCCGGTACCCACGACGGTCTGACAGTGGCAGGGTGGGTGGGGATGTCACTCGTCGATCCCCGGCAGGTGCCGCCCTACCCACCTCCGCGATACACCGCGCCCGAAGCGGAGGTCAGCGGCAGGGTGCGACGCGGCACTGAGCCGGCCGACTACGACTCGTTCGGGCTCGTGAAGTACCACTACCTCGCCGATCAGAAGGCCACCGACGGCGACTACGGGCTGTACCGCGTCGACATCGCACCGAACGGCGGCGGGCCGGGGCCGCACTTTCACCGAGCGATTTCCGAGGCGTTCTTCGTACTGTCCGGAACGGTGCGGCTCTACGACGGCGCCGACTGGTTCGACGGCAATCCCAACGACTTCTTCTATGTGCCGCCCGGCGGCATCCACGGCTTCCGCAACGAGGCCGACGCCCCCGCGTCGCTGTTGATCCTGTTCGCTCCCGGCGCGCCGCGCGAACAGTACTTCGAAGGTTTCGCCGCGCTCGGCGACCTCACCGACGAGGAGCGCCGGGAGTGGTTCATCCGCAACGACAACTTCTTCATCGAGTGACCAGCCGCGCGGCCAGGTACGGCGCCGTGCGGCTTCCCTCGGCCTGACTCACCTTCTGCGGTGTGCCGGCCGCGACGATGCGGCCGCCGTCGTGGCCCGCACCCGGTCCGAGGTCGATCACCCAGTCCGCCCCGGCGACCATCCGCATGTCGTGTTCGGCCACCACCACCGAATTCCCCGCGTCGACGAGGCGATGCAGTTGCGCGTCGAGCAGGTCCACATCCGCCGGATGCAGCCCCGTCGTCGGCTCGTCGAGTACATAGAGCGTGTGGCCGCGGCGTGGCCGCTGCAGTTCCGAGGCCAGCTTGATGCGTTGGGCTTCCCCGCCGGAAAGCTCGGTGGCCGGCTGCCCCAAGCGCAGATAACCCAGACCGACCTCCCGCAGCGTCGCCAGGCTCCGGGACGCACCGGGGATGTCGTCGAGGAACTGTGCGGCTTCGTCGACGGTCATCGCCAGGACCTCGGCGATGGTGTGGTCGCGGTAGCGCACCCGCAGCGTGGCCTCGTTGTAGCGGGCACCTCCGCAGGTCGGACAGGTGGCGTAAGTGCCTGGCAGAAACAGCAATTCGACCGACACGAAGCCCTCGCCCTGACAGGTCTCGCATCGGCCTTCGGCGACGTTGAACGAGAACCGGCCCGCCGTCCAGCCCCGGCGGCGCGCCGCCGGCGTCGCAGCGAATTCCCGTCGCACGGCGTCGAACAGGCCGGTGTAGGTCGCCAGCGTCGAACGCGGGGTGCGTCCGATCGGTCGCTGGTCGACGGCGACCAGCCGGTCGATCCCATCGACACCGTCTGCGGTGACCCCGATGCTGGCGTCGTGATCGAGGTCGACGATCTCGGCGTCGGAATCGTCGCTGTCGCTGTCGCTTTCGGCCAGACCCACCGCGCGGCCCAGATGACGGTTCACGACATCTCCGAGTACCTTCACCACGAGCGTCGACTTCCCCGAACCGGAAACGCCGGTGACCGCGGTGTAGACGCCCAGCGGCACGTCGACATCCACGTCGCGCAGATTGTGAAAACAGATGCCGCGCAGTCGCAGCCGCGACGACGGTTCGCGCGGCGTCCGCGGTTCGGCCGCCTCGCCGTCGAACAGATAGCGCCGGGTGATCGACTCCTCGACGTCCTTCAGGCCGTCGACAGGCCCGCTGTAGAGCACCCGCCCTCCGAGCTCCCCAGCGCCGGGGCCCACGTCAACGATCCAATCCGCTCGACGCACGACATCCATGTCGTGTTCGACGATGAACAGCGAATTTCCCGCTCGCCGAAGCCTATCCAGCACATCGAGCAGCGGCTCCGCATCAGCGGGGTGTAGGCCGGCCGACGGCTCGTCCAACACGTAGAGCACCCCGAACAGTCCGGCCCGCAGTTGCGTGGCCAGGCGCAGTCGCTGCAGTTCACCCGGTGACACGGTAGGGGTGCGACGGTTCAGCGTCAGATAACCCAGCCCGAGGTCGATGAGCACCTGAATGCGGGCGACCAGATCGGCGGCGATCATCGTGGCGACCTCGGTGTGCTCACCGGACGCTGTCGACTCGAACGCCGGCGCGGCATCCGTGCGCGACGCGGTCGGTCGGAGCGCGTCAGCGAGTTCGACCAGCGGCATCGCCACGTAGTCGGCGATGCTGTGACCCGCAAAGGTCACCTTCAGCGCCTCGGGCCGCAGCCCCGATCCGTGGCACACTCCGCACTCGACGCTGTCGACGTACTGCAGGACGCGCCGGCGCATCATGGCGCTCTGCGAGTTCGCCAGTGTGTGTCTGACATGGCGTTCCGCGCTCGAGAAGGTCCCGTTGTAGTAGTACTCCGCGGTGACCGGGTGCTGGCTCGGATCGATCTCGACGGTGGGCTGCTCGTCGGTGAACAGGATCCAATCCCGTTGGCGTTTCGGCAGTTTGCGCCATGGCTTGTCGATGTCGAAACCCAGCGTGATGAGGATGTCGCGCAGGTTCTGGCCCTGCCATGCGCCGGGCCACGCCGCGACGGCGCCCTCGCGGATGGTCAACGAGGGGTCCGGTACGAGCGTCTGCTCGGTCACCTCGTGGATCCGGCCGAGGCCGTGACACTTGGGGCACGCGCCGACGGCGGTGTTCGGGGAGAACGCGTCGGAGTCGAGTCGTTCGGTGGCCCCGCGCGGGTAGGTTCCGGCGCGGGAGAACAACATCCTCAACAAGTTGGACAGGGTCGTGACGGTGCCGACCGTGGACCGTGAGGTCGCCGTCCCTCTGCGCTGCTGCAACGCGACGGCGGGCGGCAACCCGGTGATGTCGTCGACCTTGGGCGCGCCGGTGGGCAGGAGCAGGCGCCGCGCATACGGCGCGACCGACTCGAAGTACCTGCGCTGCGCCTCGGCGTAGATGGTGCCGAACGCCAGCGACGATTTGCCGGATCCGGAGATGCCGGTGAAGGCCACCAGCGCGTCGCGCGGCGCGGCGACGTCGACGCCCCGTAGGTTGTGTACGCGGGTACCGAAGACACGGACGCACGCGTCGATGTCGTCGCTGGGGGGAGTTGGGGTTGCCGACATGGTTGGCGGAGAGTACCCACGTCGCGCCGGGACAAGCATCGTGTTTGCTGTGCACACTCCCCCGGCAGGTCATCGAGTGCCGCCGGCCGCTCGACGCTCCGGCGCACGTCGCACCCGCGAGCAACGCCCGACACACCGGCCGTTCAGCGACACGCCACGCGGAGATGCGCGGCCGTAATCCGTTGCGCTAGGCTGCTGTCCGATCAGTGAGGAGTCTTTGGGTGCGGGCAGACACAGCGCCCGACACCCAGGCTTTGCGAGGCTGGCAGCGTCGGGCTTTGGTGCGGTATCTTGGCGCCAAACCGCGGGACTTTCTCGCCGTCGCCACCCCCGGCGCGGGTAAGACGACGTTTGCCCTGCGCGTGGCCGGCGAGCTGCTGGCCGACGGCACCGTCGAGCGCATCACCGTCGTGGTACCGACCGAACACCTCAAGATCCAGTGGGCGCTGGCCGCCGCCAGGCTCGGCCTGTCGTTGGACCCGAAATTCTCCAACAGCGCCGCACACCACTCGTCGGAGTATCACGGAGTCGTCGTCACCTACGCCCAGGTGGCCAGCCACCCGACCCGACACCGAGTACGGACCGAGAACCACCGCACGCTGGTCATCTTCGACGAGATCCACCACGGTGGCGACGCGAAGAGCTGGGGCGAGGCGATGCGCGAGGCATTCAACGACGCCACCCGACGGCTGGCGCTGACCGGTACGCCGTTCCGCAGCGATGACAGCCCCATCCCGTTCGTCACCTACGAACCCGACGGCGAGGGGGTGCTGCGCTCACGCGCCGACCACGTCTACGGCTACGCCGACGCGCTCGCCGACGGGGTGGTGCGGCCGGTGGTGTTCATGGCCTACTCCGGGGAGGCGCGGTGGCGTGAGCGCGCCGGCAGCGACGATGTCGTGCACTCCGCGCGGCTCGGTGAACCGCTCAACGCCGAGCAGACCGCGCGGGCGTGGCGCACGGTGCTCAACCCGAACGGCGAGTGGATACCGGCTGTGCTGCAGGCCGCCGACACCCGGCTCTCCCAGTTGCGCAACGGCGGCGTACCGGACGCGGGCGCGATGGTGATCGCATCGGACCAGAAGGCCGCGCGTGCTTACGCCAAGGTGTTGACGACGCTGACCGGGGAAGCGCCGACGCTCGTCCTGTCCGACGACCCCGGATCGTCGGACCGCATCGCCGCTTACGCGGCCGGCACGTCGCGTTGGCTGGTCGCGGTGCGCATGGTCTCCGAGGGCGTCGACGTGCCGCGCCTGGCCGTCGGGGTTTACGCGACCTCGGCGTCCACCCCGCTGTTCTTCGCGCAGGCGATCGGCCGCTACGTCCGGTCCCGCCGGCCCGGTGAGACCGCGAGCATCTTCCTGCCGTCGGTGCCGTCACTGCTCGACCTGGCCAGCGAGATGGAGGCGCAGCGCGACCACGCGCTGGGCAAGCCGCACCGTGAGTCGCAGGGCGAGTGGGACGACGCGGCGCTCGAGGACGCCAACAAGAAGAAGTACGAACCGGCCGAGCTGGACAACGGTTTCGAGATGCTGGGCGCCGACGCCGAACTCGACCAGGTGATTTTCGACGGCTCCTCGTTCGGCACCGCGGCGGCCGTCGGCAGCGAGGACGAGGCCGATTATCTCGGCATCCCCGGCCTGCTCGCCCCCGATCAGATGCGGGACCTGTTGCGGCGCAGGCAGGAAGAGCAATTGACCCGCCAGACCGCCTCGGGCGAGGTACCCCGCGTCTCGACACACGGCCAACTGCGCGAGCTGCGCAAGGAACTCAACACGCTGGTGTCCATCGCGCACCACCGCACCGGCAAGCCCCACGGGTGGATCCACAAGGAGCTGCGCCGGATCTGCGGTGGCCCGGCCGTCGCGGCGGCGACGACGGATCAGCTCCGGGCCCGCATCGAGGCTGTCCGCAAGCTACAGGCCTAGCCGCACCACCCGCGAGCGCTCACCCTTGTACGTTTTCCGACCGGTTTTCTGTACCTAACTGAGCGCTCGCGGGGAGACGGGTCAGCCTCGGGCGCCGCGCTCCTCGGCCAGGGTGGCGAGGTTCTTCAGCGAGTTGTCGAGGTGCTGGGGCTCGAAGGGCGGGAACTCGATGTCGCGCATGTGCGGCGCCACGTTCGACCAGTCGTAGGTCAACGTGACCACGGTCTGCCCCGGCCCCGCGGCGTCGAGGTCGTACCGCCAGATCCAGCCGCCCCATTGGAGTTCGGTGCCGGTCATCAGATAGCCCCGCTGCTCGGGCCCCTGGCCCGGCTGCCACGCGATGGCTCGCGGCGGGTCGAACACCTCGACGCGGTTGGCCATCTCGTAGTACTTCTCCGGATGGTTGTCGTGGTACATGCCCATCAGGAAGACCTGGCCGATCTCGGTCAGCGGCTTTGCGTCAAGCGGTTCGCGCACCCATCCGGTGCCGTCGATCGCTTGGTGCGTCGACGGGTCGGCGAGCACCTCGAAGACGGTCTCGATCGGGGCGTTGACGGTTGTGGTGGCGTGTATGCGTTGTTCGGTCATGTCGATACAGACCGCGGCGAGCGCGGAAAGTCATCGCTAGAACACTCCGCAGCCGGCCACCCCGCACACCATCGAGCTGATC
>NZ_LZJE01000345.1:0-11557 GCF_001666865.1 Mycobacterium sp. E136 | reverse complement strand
TCGAGTCGAGTTTCTTGGCGACCACACCCTCCCACCGCTTCTTGCGCGCGTACTCCATCGCCTCGGGGCCATCGCCGGGTAACACGTCGGGGACGATCAAACCTCCACCCTCGGCGAGCGCCTCGAGCAGCTTGCGGCGGTCGGAATACCTGGCGCGCAACAGCGACCGGCCGTCGAGGTAAAGGATGTCGAAGGCCCAGAATTCCACGCGGGTGGAGCGCGCACGGTTCTGCATCTCCGAAAAGCTCGGCACCCCGGACTCGTCGAGTGCAACGGCCTCACCGTCGAGAATGACGTGGTGGTCGGCGAGGTCGGCTGCCACGGCCTCGAACTGAGAAAACTCACCGGTGACGTCGCGGCCCCGCCGGGACCGGACGGTGAGCCTGCCCCGGTCCGCGTCGATGATCACGCGGTAACCGTCCCATTTGCCTTCGAACGCCCACTGGCTCGCCTTGAGCTTCGCGACCGAACCCTCGGTCGACAGCATCGGCGCGAGATCGCCCGACTGCGGCCGCTTCTGGTCCTTCATCCGGTGCGCGAGCCAGTTCTTGCCGTCGGTCTGGATCAGCGCGTAGCGGCCGTCGATCTTCTTGCCGCGCAGGTTGATGATGACCTCGCCGCCGTCCTTCGAACTGTCCGGTGGCACGTCGTTGAACTTCTCGGCCTCGTAGGTGCCGGTGTCCCAAATGATCATCTTGCCGCCGCCGTACTCGCCTTTGGGGATCTCGCCGTGGAAGGTGAGGTACTCCAGCGGGTGGTCTTCGGTGTGGACGGCGAGGTGGTTGACGGACGGGGTGTCGGGCAGGTTCTTCGGCACCGCCCAACTGACCAGCACGCCGTCACGTTCGAGCCGAAGGTCGTAGTGCAGTCGACGGGCGTGATGCTCCTGGATGACGAACTTGTCGTTGTTCCCGGTCTTGGGCGGCTTGTTGGGCACCGGCTCAGGGGTTTTCGATGCGTCGCGCATGCTGCGATAGGTGGTCAGCCGGTCCGGTACGGGCACCGCCTCGTCGAGCGGCGCGAGCAGGTCGCCCATCTCCTGCACGCGATCGAGCACTTCGCCGAAATTGAGGTGGCGCAACTTCGGATCCTCGATCTCGTCCCAGGTGCGCGGCGCAGCGACGGTCGGATGTTCGCGTCCCCGAAGCGAATACGGCGCGATCGTCGTCTTGGAGCCGTTGTTCTGGCTCCAGTCGACGAAGACCTTGCCGGTGCGCACGCTCTTGGTCATGGTCGCGGTCACCCGTTTGGGCATCGTCTTCTCGAGCTGCTGGGCGACCCGCCGTGCGAGCACCGATGCGCCCTGGGAGCTGATCGGTTCCTCGAGCGGAACGTACAGGTGCAAGCCCTTACTCCCGCTGGTGAGCGGGTAGGTGGTCAGGCCGATGCCGGTGATGAGGTCGCGCACCTCGTGGGCGACCTCGCAGAGCTGGCGAAACTTGACGCCCTCGCCGGGATCGAGATCGAACACGATGCGGGTGGCGGGGCCGGGGGCCGGCGGCCCGTCGTCCTTAAGAACGAACCGCCACTGCGGAACGTGCACCTCGAGCGCGGCCTGTTGCGCGATCCACGCGAGGCCCTCGGCGGTGTCGATCAACGGGTAGGTCGTCGTACCGGAGCGGTGGGTGACCGACGCTCGGTCCAACCAGTCGGGCGCCGAGGAGGCGAGTTGCTTTTCGAAGAACGACGACTCCTCGACGCCGTTGGGCCAGCGCTTACGGGTGACGGCGCGGCCCGCGATGTGCGGGATCATCGCCTCGGCGATGCCGACGTAGTAGTCGAACACCTCGGCTTTGGTAGTCCCCGTAGCCGGGTACAGCACCTTGTCCGGGTTGGTCAGCTTCACCCGGCCGAATCGATCCACGATGTGAACGTATACCCGCTGCTACGTTGGATCCGTGACGAGAATCCTCGCGGCGGTCCTGATCGCGGTGGCCGGCTTGCTGGCGGCGCCGCAGGCGGCCGCGGATCCGCAGGACCTCGTGCCCTACTGCTCGGGCGATCAGACGCCGATGGACAACAACTGCCGGCCGATGGCCCATCAGGAATTCACCCACTCGCCAGGTGGGTTCGACCCGAATCTGCCGAGCGGCCTCGACCCGGGCAACCCGGCGATCGCCGGCTAGCTTGTCGGCCGGCTTCACCGTCGACTTCTGCACCAGGGTCGCGATTTCGCGTTATCCACAGCCGTGGTGTAGAACTCGACGTCAGCGAGCGTCAGTCGATGCGCTCACCCGTCTCCGGGTGGAACAGGTGCACGAAGCCTTCCGGATGCCTGCGCAACCGCACCGTCTCCGCGAGCTTGGGCGCCGTGCGCGGGTTGCACCGCGCGACCAGCTCCACGCCCGAGCCCGACCCGGCGTGGGTGTAAAGGTAGGCCTCGCTGCCGAGGTCCTCGACCAGATCGACGACGACCGGCACACCACCCGTGTCGGTGAGTTCGAGTTGCTCGGGCCGGATTCCGATCGTGACCTCCGACAAGCCCGCATCACTCAACTTGGTGAGTCGATCACGCTCGATCTCCAGGATCGAGTCGCCGACCCGGACGCCGTCGGGGGCGATCGGCAGCGTCACCAGGTTCATCGCCGGCGACCCGATGAAACCTGCGACGAACGCGTTGGCCGGCCTGTCGTAGAGCTCGTTCGGGGAGGCGAATTGCTGCAGCTTGCCGAACCGCAGAACCGCGACCCTGTCCCCCATCGTCATGGCCTCGACCTGATCGTGGGTCACGTACACCGTCGTGGTGCCGAGGCGTCGCTGCAGCGCGGCGATCTGGGTTCGGGTCTGCACGCGCAGCTTTGCGTCGAGGTTCGACAGCGGCTCGTCCATGCAGAATACCTGCGGCTCTCGCACGATCGCGCGGCCCATCGCCACGCGTTGACGCTGACCACCCGACAGTTTGGCCGGCTTGCGGTCCAGGAACTCCGTCAGATCAAGGATTTTCGCGGCCTCCTCAACCTTCTTGCGCCGCTCCGCCGACGAGACCCCGCGCAGCTTCAGCGCGAAGCCCATGTTCTCGGCGACGGTCTTGTTCGGATACAGCGCGTAGTTCTGGAACACCATCGCGATGTCACGATCCTTCGACGGCACACCGGTCATGTCCCGACCGCCGATCTCGATCGCACCCTCGTCGATGTCCTCCAGCCCGGCCAGCATGCGCAGGGCCGTGCTCTTCCCCGACCCCGACGGGCCCACCAGCACCACGAACTCACCGTCGGCGATGTCGAGGTTGAGCGAGTCGACCGCGAGTTTGTCCGAGCCCTCGTAGATGCACGTGGCGTTGCGGTAAGTGATTGTTGCCATTGATATCTCCGTGTCTGTTGATCGGCTCTGACGGTTACTTGATCGCGCCGAACGAAAGTCCGCGCACCAACTTGTTCTGTGCGATCCACCCGCAGAGGATCACGGGCAGTGCGGCCATGGTCGCGGCCGCCGACAGCACGGCCCAGTACTGACCCTCACCGGCGATGAACCCGACGAGGTACACGGGCATGGTCTGAGCGTTCACCGCGGTCAGATTCACCGCGAAGAAGAACTCGTTCCAGGCGAAGATCACGCAGATCAGCGCCGTCGCCGCGATGCCGGGCGACACGAGCGGCAAGATCACCTCGCGGACCGACCGCCACAGGCTGGCCCCGTCCAGGCTCGCCGCCTCCAGCAGTTCGCCGGGCACCTCCAGGAAGAATGACCGCATCATCCACACCGCGATCGGCAGGTTCATCGCGGTGTAGAGAACGATCAGTGCCCAGATGTTGTCCAGCAGGCCGATATTGGAGACGATCACGTACAGCGGCAGGATCACCGCGACGACGGGCAGCATGCGGGTGCTCATGAAGAAGAACAGCGCATCCTGGGTTTTGCGGACCGGCCGCAGCGACAGGGCGAACGCGGCAGGCACGCCGAGCAACAGCACCACCAGCGTCGAGATCCCAGTGGCCAACAGCGAATTCAGCATCGCCGGGCCGATGCCCTGGTTGAAGACCGCCGAATACTGATCCAGCGTCGGGGAGAAGAACAGCTTCGGTGGGCTGGTGGCGGCGTCGGCTTCCTGTTTGAACGACGTCAGCACCATCCAGAACACCGGGAAGAAGAATCCGAGTCCAACCAGCCACGCCACCAGTCCCCACGGGCTGAACGTGCGCGACTTCTTCTTGGTTCTCGCGGCGGGTTGCGGTGTGGCTGCGGTTTTCTCGACCGTGGTAGTCATCAGGCCGCCTCTTCCTTCCCGGCGAACGACTTGAAGATCAATCGGAGCGCGAAGCTGGCGATGATCATCGTGAAGATCACGACCACCACGCCCATGGCCGCGGCCTGACCGATGTCGAAGCCGAGGAACGCGCGCTGATAGATGTAGAACGGGAGGTTCGCGCTCGCGATCCCCGGACCGCCCTGGGTCATCATGTAGATCGCGTCGAACGTGTTGACCAGGAAGATCGCTCCCAGGACGACGCCCAACTCGATGAATCGCCGCAGGTGCGGCAGCGTCAACTCGCGAAACAGTTGGAACGCGTTGGCACCGTCGACTCGACCGGCCTCCAGGATGTCGCGTGGCATCGACTGGAGGCCGGCGAGGATCAACAGCATCATGAACGGTGTCCACTGCCAGATGAGCATCACCATCACCATCGGCAGCGGGAACCGCCCGATCCAGTCCATGCGCTCGATCCCGACCAGCGACATCACCCAGTTCAAGATGCCGTTGTTGGGATCGAGGATCGTCGTCTTCCAGATCAGCGCGGCCGCAACGGGTGTGACGAGGAACGGCGTGATCAGCAGGGTCCGCACGATCCCACGGCCCAGGAAGGCCCGGTCCAGCAGTAAGGCCAGCAGCAGCCCGAAGAACGCCGAGAGCAACACCACCCCGACGATCAGGATCACGGTGTTGAGTGCGACGGTCCAGAACTGGCTGTCCTTGGCGACCGTGACGTAGTTCTGCAATCCGATGAATCTGCGTGAACCCGGTCGAACCAGGTTCCACGACAATGTCGAGTAGTAGAGGGTGAACAGGAACGGGATCTGCGTGACGACGATCATGAAGATCAGCGCCGGCAGTAGCGGGCCGCGGCGACGCCACGCCTCGGCGCGGCTCACACCGGTGTCCTGTGCCTCTCGAATTCTTCGAACCCGTTCGGCCACCGCCATTTCGCTGGCTTCGGCCTTGGTATCGGCGGTTACGGTCATCACTTCTCCTGGTATGTCTTGCCGACAACCTCGGCGTACTGCTGCGCCTGGTCGAGGGCCTCGTCCACGGTCTTCTGGCCGGCGATCGCGGCGCTGATCTGCTGACTGACCCTGGTGCCGAGGTCCTGAAACTCGGGGATCGCGACGAACTGAATGCCGGTGTACGGAACCGGTTGCACCGTGGGCTTGTTCGGGTTCGCGTTCTCGATCGAGCGCAACGTCAGAGGTCCGTACGACTGCGAGATCTTCTCGTACTCCGGCAGTTCGGTATACGTCGACGTGCGGCTGCCCGGTGGGACACGGGCCCAGCCGAGCTTCTCACCCACCAGCTTCATGTAGTCCTTGCTCGTCATCCACGAGATGAACTTCCAGGCGCCGTCGGGATTCTTGGCCGATTTCGGGATGCCCAGCGCCCAGGTGTACAGCCATCCGGAGTTCGGCTTCTCCGCGATCGGAGCGGGCAGGTAGCCGATCTTGCCGACCAGGTCCGGGTACTCCTTCGGATCCTCCAGGACCGACACCGCGGACGTCGCGTCGTACCACATGGCGGTCTGGCCCTGCCCGAACAGGTTCGCGCACTCCTGGAATCCGGTCGAGGCCGCGCCCAGTTCACCGGAACGCTTGACCAGGTCGACGTAGAAGTTGACCGCTTTGCGCACCTCGGGGCTGTTCAGCTGCGCGTTCCACTGCTCGTCGAACCAGCGCCCACCGAACGTGTTGATCACGGTGTCGAGCGGTGCGAGCACCTCACCCCACCCGGGCTTGCCGCGTAGGCAGATGCCTGCGCGGTTGTTGGTTTTGAGGGTGTCAGCCCACTGCGCCACTTCCTGCCAGGTGGGTTGGTAGTCCGGCGACTGATCGACCTTGATCCCGGCCTGTTCGAAGAGGTCTTTGCGATACATCAGGAATGACGACTCGCCGTAGAACGGGACCGCGTACATGTCACCGTCGTGCGACAGCGACTCGCGCAGCGACGAGATGAAGTCTTGCTCGTCGTAACCCGGTGTCTTCGCGGCGTATTCGGACAGGTCCTGCAGCCAACCGTCCTTCGCCCACTGCGGGGTCTCGAAGTTGCTGATCATCACGACGTCGAACTCGCTTCCGCCCATCGCGGTCGACATGGTGATCTTGGCCCGGGCCTGGTTCTCCGAGAGTGTGACGAACTTCAACTTCGTTCCGGGGTTGGCCTTCTCGAACTCCGAGGACAGATCCCTGGCGTCGGTCATCTGCGAGTTCGACACCATCGCGATGGTGACCTGGTTGTCGGAGGCGCCGAGGCTCCCGGCGCCCGAGCAACCGGATGCGAGCACCACGGCCGACGCCGCGGCCACCGCCGCGAATCGCCTGATCATTGTCCGTCTCACCTGCGTCGTCTCCTTACTGCGCCAACAACCAACGTGCGCAATCGATGTCACACACCAGCAGCCGGGCCAATTTGCCCTTCAGGGCGGCGAGGGTGGCGTCGTACTTCGTGGCGCCACTGGAGATCAGCAGCGTCTTTTCACAATTGCGGATGTCCTCGAGCGGCACCGACACCGCACGCTGCTGCAGTTCGGTGTCGACGGGCGCACCGTCCGCGTCGAAGAACCGTCCGCCGATTTCCCCCACCGCGCCCAGCGACTCGAGCTCGTCGAGCATGCGAGTGTCGAGGAAGCTGCCCTCGAACAGCGTGGTCGAGGTCGACACCGCACCGACACCGAAGAGCATCATGTCCGCTTGCCGACCCGCCTCCAGCGTGCGCGAGATCACCGAATCGGTGCGCATCGACGCGACCGTCGACGGGTCTGCGTACAGCGGTGCCGGTAGCCGTAACGTGCTCGCGCGCAACGTTTCCGTGCACCGGGTCAGGATGAACTCCGTGCCGGTCTGATAGGCCGCGGTCGACATGGCGCCGTCGAGCTGCACGACTGCGCGACAACTCGCCACCCCCGGAACCAGGGCGTTGGCTGTCGCGACCTGTTCGGGGCCCCAGGTGAACCCGAGCACGTCGTCGGGTGTGAGACGCCGCATCAGCAACGCGGCCGCGGCGCGACCGACACTGGCGAACCCGGCCGGCCGACCCGGCGCACCGAGGTCGACGCCGTGTCCGGCGACCACCACCTCGGTGAGGCCGTAGCGCCGCTCGAGCTCGCGCTCCTCCTCGGCGTGCAGATCCTCGCTGAGCCCGGCCGGGACGGCGATCTCGATGCGGACCAGGCCTCGAGCCTTCGCGCGGGCGATCAGTCGACCCGCGGTCGGGCGCGAGACGCCGAGCCGGGCGGCAATCTCGGCCTGGGTCAGGCCGTCGAGGTAGTACATCGTCGCCGCACGGAGCGCCAGCCGGATGTCTTGCGCCGGAACCGCGGCCCCGGCTAGTTCACCGGTCGACGTCGATGCGGTCACGCCCTGCCGCCTCCTTGGTGAGCATCTGCTCAGGGGTGCGATTAGATGCTCACCACGTTAACATGGTCGATGTGACGCACACAACACTCTCGCCGGCCAGCCGGATGCGGGCGGCCGTGCTCGTCGAACCCGGACGGATCGAGATGCAGGAGCGCCCTGTGCCCCGCCCCGACCCCGGTGACGTGCTGGTACGAATCTCGTCGGTGGGTGTTTGCGGATCGGACACCCACTACTACCGGCACGGACGCGTGGGCGGATTCGTCGTGGAGGCGCCGCTGATCCTGGGTCACGAGGCGGCCGGCACGATCGTCGACGTCGGCGAGAACGTCGACCGCGCGCGCATAGGTGAGCGTGTGTCGATCGAACCGCAGCGCCCCGATCCCGACAGCGACGAGACCCGCCGGGGGCTCTACAACCTCTGCCCGCATATGCGGTTCTTCGCGACCCCACCCGTGGACGGAGCACTGTGCGAGTACGTGACCATCGGAGCGGAGTTCGCCCACCGCGTGCCCGACTCCGTCTCCGATGACGCCGCCGCATTGTGCGAGCCGCTGTCGGTCGGCATCGCCGCGGTGCGCAAGGCAGGCGTGGACGGTCGCTCGCGGGTGTTGGTCACCGGGGCCGGACCGATCGGCATCGTCATCACCCAGCTCACACGCGCCTACGGTGCGACGGACATCGTCGTCAGCGATCCCGACGAGGCCCGCAGACGACAGGCGACCTCGTTCGGCGCGACGGCAGTGCTCGATCCGACCGTCCAACCCATCACGGATCTCGGGGTGGACGCGTTCATCGACGCCTCCGGCGCGGCGACGGCCGTCGCCGACGGCATTCGGGCGGTGCGACCGGCGGGCAAGGTGGTGCTGGTCGGTTTGGGCGCCGAGTCGATGGAGCTGCCGACGCAGGTGATCCAGAATCGCGAACTGGTGCTGACGGGCGTCTTCCGATACGCGAACACCTGGCCGACGGCGATCGCACTGGTCGAATCGGGACAGGTTGATCTGGATGCGATGGTGACGGCCCGCTTTCCGCTCGAGCGCGCCGCCGAGGCCCTCGACTCCGACCGCACGCCGGGTAGCGTGAAGTCGGTGGTGACGGTCTCATGAAACTCGACAACTCCACGCTCGCACAGCTTCAGTCGGACAAGCCGACCTACGACCGTTCCGGAATATCGGTCGGCATAGTGCATTTCGGAGTCGGCGGCTTTCACCGGGCGCATCAGGCGATGTACGTCGACCGGCTCCTGGAGAAGGGGCGCGCCAAGGAGTGGGGCATCGCCGGTGTCGGCGTCATGCCCGCCGATCGCAAGATGGCCGATGTGATGGCCACCCAGGACGGGCTGTACACCCTGCTGCTGGAGAAGCCCGACGGTAGCCGCGAAGCACGCGTGATCGGTTCGATCGTCGACTACCGCTATGCGCCCGACGACCCCGAGTCGGTGATCGAATTGCTGGCCGCGCCGACCACCCGGATCATCTCGCTGACCATCACCGAGGGTGGCTACAACATCGACAATGTCGGCGGCGCCGACGGAGTGAGCGTCTTCGGGTTGGTCGTCGATGCGCTCGCCCGCAGGCGCGACCGCGGCATCACCTCACCGACGATCGTGTCGTGCGACAACATCGAGGGCAACGGTGACGTCGCCCGGCACGCGTTCACCACCTACGCCGAACGGGTACACCCAGGCCTCGGCGAATGGATCGAGACCCACACCAAGTTTCCCAACTCGATGGTCGACCGCATCACACCGGTGACCACCCCCGACGTGATCGACGTCGTGGCAACCGAATTCGGCATCGACGACCAATGGCCGGTGGTAGCCGAACCCTTCACCTCCTGGGTGCTCGAGGACGACTTCGCCGACGGCAGACCACCGTTTGAGGACGTGGACGTGCTCATGGTCGACGACGTCACCCCGTACGAGCTGATGAAGCTGCGGCTGCTCAACGCCGGGCACCAAAGCCTGTGCTACTTCGCGTATCTCGCCGGGTACCGGCTGGTGCACGACGCCGCCGGCGATCCGCTGCTCGCCGATTTCCTGCTGGCGTACATGGACGACGAGGCGACACCGACGCTCAAACCCGTACCCGGGATCGACCTGCCCGACTACAAGCGCACGCTGATCAAGCGGTTCGCCAACCCCGGCGTCAAAGACACCGTCGCCCGGCTGTGCTACGGCTCCTCGGACCGCATCCCGAAATGGCTGCTGCCCGTCATCCGCGAAAACCTCAGAACCGGCGCGCCGATCCGGCTGTCGGCGGCGACGGTCGCCAGCTGGGCACGCTATGCCGAGGGCACCGACGAACAGGGCCAGCCGATCGACGTGCAGGATCAGCTCGCCGACGTCTTGGTACCGCTGGCCAGAAAGCAGCGCGAGAATCCGACCGCGTTCATCGAGAACACCGATCTCTTCGGCGATCTCGCCTCCGACGAACGATTCGTCGAAGCCTACGTCTGGGCGCTCGACTCACTGCACCGCGATGGTGCGCGGGCGACGCTGGAAGCGTTGATGCACAAGGACGACTCGTGAGCGCGCAGCGGGCGCTGGTGATCGGCGAGGCGTTGGTCGACATCGTCCGGCGTGGTGGCGAGGTCATCGGTGAGCACGTCGGCGGCAGCCCGCTCAACGTGGCGGTGGGGCTGGCCCGCCTGGGCCGCGATGTCGACTTCTTGACACACATCGGCGGCGACGAGCGCGGACGGCGCATCGCCGACCATGTCGAAGCGTGCGGGGTGCGGCTGGTCGAAGGCAGCACGACCGCGGCGCGGACGCCGACGGCGTTGGCGACGCTGGACGAGCAGGGATCGGCCGAGTACGAGTTCGACATCGAGTGGCAGCTGACCGGAACGCCAGAGGTCGGTCCCCCCCTGGTCGTGCACACCGGTTCGATCGCCTCGGTGCTCGAGCCCGGCTGCCGGGCGACCGCCGCGCTGCTCGACACCTATCACCCTTCGGCCACCGTGACGTTCGATCCGAACGTGCGGCCGGCACTGACCGAGGACGCCGACGCGGCGCGCGCCCGCATCGACCGGCTCATCGAACGGTCCGACGTGGTGAAGGCCAGCGACGAGGACATGCGATGGCTCGATCCGGGACGGACCCCCGAGCAGATCGCGCAGACGTGGTTGTCGCTGGGCCCGTCGATCGTCGCGGTGACGTTGGGTGGGCAGGGCTCGTTCGCGCTGTGCGCGCAGGGCCTGGTGCGGCTTCCGGCGTTCCAGGTCGACGTCGTCGACACCGTCGGCGCGGGTGATGCGTACATGACCGGCCTGATCGACGCGCTGTGGACGCTCGGACTCTTGGGCGCCGAGCGCCGCCGTGACCTCGCACGCATCGGCACCGACCAGCTCACCGACGTCGTGCGCACCGCCGCGATGTCGTCGGCGCTGACGGTCTCGCAATCCGGCGCCGACCTGCCCGATCGCAGTACCCGCGATGCGGCCCTCAAATCAGCCATACTGGGTTGATGCGTTCCATATGGAAGGGTTCGATCGCGTTCGGCCTGGTGAACGTGCCGGTCAAGGTCTACAGCGCGCAGCAGGACCACGACGTGAAGTTCCATCAGGTGCACGCGAAGGACAACGGGCGCATCCGCTACAAGCGCGTCTGCGAGATCGATGGCGAGGAAGTCGAATATCGCGATATTGCCCGGGCCTACGAATCCGACGACGGGCAGACGGTGATCATCACCGACGAGGACATCGCCACGCTGCCTGAGGAACGCAGCCGCGAGATCGAGGTGCTGGAGTTTGTTCCGGCCGGCGACATCGACCCGATGATGTACGACCGCAGCTACTTCCTCGAGCCCGAAGCGCGGCGAGCCGCGTCTTGTTGCGCAACGCGAAGTGCACGATCGCGACTCGGTCGGTCTCCTTGAGCGTCTTGGTCAACAGCACATACGACTTCGACGACTTGCCTTCGGGCTCGAGGAAGTAGCTGCGGTCGTACATCATCGGGTCGATGTCGCCGGCCGGAACAAACTCCAGCACCTCG
>NZ_LZJE01000344.1:0-5439 GCF_001666865.1 Mycobacterium sp. E136 | reverse complement strand
CACCGATCTCGGCAAGCGTGAGCTTGGTGACTTCCTTCTTCTTGGCGGCCATGATGCCCTTGAAGGACGGGAAGCGCGGCTCGTTGATCTTCTCGTTGACGCTGACCACCGCGGGCAGCGACGCCTCGACGGAGAACACGCCGTCGTCGGTCTCGCGCTCCCCGGTGACCTTGCCGTTCTCGACCGTCACCTTGCGCAGATGCGTCAGCTGCGGCAGGCCCAGGTACTCGGCGATGATCGCCGGAACCGCGCCGCCGGTGCCGTCGGTGGCCTCGTTGCCGGCGATGACGAGCTCAGTGCCCTCGATGGTGCCCAGCGCACGCGCCAGGGCCCAACCGGTCTGGACCATGTCCGAGCCGTGCATGCCCTCGTCGACGAGGTGTACGGCCTTGTCCGCGCCCATCGACAGCGCCTTACGGATCGCCTCCGTGGCGCGCTCGGGGCCGGCCGTGAGCACCGTCACAGTGCTCTCGCCGCCTTCCTTCTCCTTGATGAGCAGCGCTTCTTCGACGGCACGCTCGTTGATCTCGTCGAGCACCGCGTCCGCGGCCTCGCGGTCGAGGGTGAAGTCGCCGTCGGTGAGCTTGCGCTCCGACCAGGTGTCAGGGACCTGTTTGATCAGGACCACGATGTTCGTCATGAGTGTGGTTCGTCCTCCTCGAAGGGGCCGATGATCGGCCCGCAATATCACGCTCTGAGCAACAACCACCATGTTACTCGCGGGTAACTTGTGGTGGTTCGCAGGAACACCATAGCGGGTCGAAGTTCGTGTTCTAGCAGCACGTAGGCGGTGAACCATTCGTCTGTGGGCCGATTCACGTTAGCCTGCCTTCCAATGAGCGCATTTGTTACTGACGGACCGGACCTCCCCCTCACCGGGGAACGCACGGTTCCGGGACTCGCGGAGGAGAACTACTGGTTCCGCCGCCATGAGGTCGTCTACGAGCGGATGGCCGACCGCTGCGCGGATCGTGACGTGCTCGAGGCGGGCTGCGGCGAGGGATACGGAGCCAACCTGATCGCCGACGTGGCCCGCCGTGTGATCGGCCTCGATTACGACGAGACGACGGTCACGCACGTCCGTGCGCGGTATCCGCGGGTGGACATGCGCCACGGAAACCTGGCCGAACTCCCGCTCGCCGACGGCGCGGTCGACGTCGTCGTGAACTTCCAGGTCATCGAACACCTCTGGGATCAAGGACAATTCGTTCGCGAATGCCTGCGCGTGCTGCGCCCGGGTGGCTGCCTGCTGATGTCCACGCCGAACCGCATCACCTTCTCCCCCGGCCGGGATACGCCGATCAACCCGTTCCACACCCGCGAGCTCAACGCCGCCGAGCTGACCGACCTGCTGACGGTGGCCGGCTTTGCGGTCGACAGCGTGCTCGGCGTCTTCCACGGGCCTCGGCTCGCCGAGCTCGACGCCCGTCACGGTGGGTCGATCATCGACGCCCAGATCGCCCGGGCGCTCGCGGGTGCACCGTGGCCCGAGGATCTGCTCGCCGATGTCGCGTCGGTGCGCAGCGACGACTTCGATCTCCTCGACGCGCGCGAGCGCAACATCGACGACAGCCTGGATCTGGTCGCGATCGCGGTGCGACCGTGACTACCCCGGAATCCGCCGACCCCGTACCGGGGCTGTTCACCCTCGTCCTGCACACGCACCTGCCCTGGCTCGCGCACCACGGCCGCTGGCCCGTCGGTGAGGAATGGCTGTATCAATCGTGGTCGGCGTCGTATCTGCCGCTCATGCGGGTTCTGCGCACGCTCGCGGCCGAGGGCCGTCGACATCAGCTGACGCTGGGAATGACTCCCGTGGTGACCGCCCAACTCGACGACCCGTATTGCCTGACGGGAATGCACCACTGGCTGGCGAACTGGCAGCTGCGCGCACTCGAAGCAACTACCCTGTCAGATCCGTTGCGGCAGTTCGGACTTCGTGAGCACGCCGAGGCCGAACAGGCACTCGAGGATTTCGCCACGCTGTGGGCGCACGGCGGCAGCCCACTGCTGCGCGAAGTGATCGACGCCGAGACCATCGAACTGCTCGGCGGTCCGCTGGCACATCCGTTCCAGCCGCTGCTCAATCCCAGGCTGCGGGAGTTCGCCCTGCGTGAGGGGCTTGCCGATGCCCGCTTGCGGTTTGCGCACACGCCGGCCGGCATCTGGGCCCCGGAGTGTGCCTACGCCCCCGGGATGGAAATCGATTACGCCGCAGCGGGTGTCGGGCACTTCATGGTCGACGGGCCGTCGCTGCACGGCGACACCGCGCTGGGCCGCCCCGTCGCAGCGTCCGATGTGATCGCGTTCGGCCGCGACCTCCAGGTCAGCTATCGGGTGTGGTCGCCGAAATCCGGCTACCCCGGACACGCCGCCTACCGCGACTTTCACACCTACGACCACACGACCGGTCTCAAGCCGGCCAGGGTCACCGGCCGCAACGTGCCGTCGGATGCCAAGGCACCGTATGACCCCGAGCGGGCCGACCGGGCGATCGACGCCCACGTCGCCGATTTCGTCGAGGTCGTCCGTCAGCGCCTGCACGACGAGAGCGAGCGCATCGGACGCCCCGCGCACGTCATCGCCGCCTTCGACACCGAGTTGTTCGGGCACTGGTGGTACGAGGGACCGGTGTGGCTCGAACGGGTCCTGCGCGCGCTGCCCGAGGCGGGCGTGCGCGTCGGCACGCTGGCCGACGCCAAGGCCGACGGTTTCATCGGCTCACCCGTCGAATTGCCACCCAGCTCTTGGGGTTCCGGTAAGGACTGGCAGGTGTGGGCGGGCGAGCAGGTCGCCGATCTCGTGCAGTTGAACACCGAGGTCGTCGACACCGCGCTGACGACCGTCGACAAGGCGCTCGGCGAGACCGACGCACCCCCGGCCCGCAACTACGTCGCCGACCAGATCCTGCGCGAAACGCTGCTGACGGTGTCAAGTGACTGGCCGTTCATGGTCAGCAAGGATTCCGCGGCGGACTATGCGCGCTACCGCGCGCACCTGCACGCCCACGCGACCCGCGAGATCGCCGATGCCGCTGCCTCCGGTCGCCACGAGCACGCGCAGCGCCTCGCCGCGGGGTGGAACCGCGCCGACGGGCTGTTCGGCGCCCTGGACGCGCGGCGGTTACCGCGATGACGCCCGCACGCCGCTCTGCGTGTGCATTTGCCGGTCACTGGCCCAGGAGTCGGCGACCGTGAAGATCCTCATGGTGTCGTGGGAGTACCCGCCGGTCGTGGTCGGCGGGCTGGGCCGACACGTGCATCACCTGGCCACCGCGCTCGCCGAGGCGGGCCACGAGATCGTCGTCCTCAGCCGCCGACCCTCCAACACGGATCCGAGCACGCATCCGACCACCGACGAGATCGCCGAGGGCGTCCGCGTCGTGGCAGCGGCACACGATCCACACGAGTTCGACTTCGGTAGCGACATGATGGCGTGGACGTTGGCGATGGGCCACTCGATGGTCCGCACGGGTCTGACGCTGAAGACCCGCCGCGGCCGCCCGTGGCGTCCCGACGTCGTGCACGCACACGACTGGCTGGTCGCACACCCCGCCATTGCCCTGGCCGAGTTCTTCGACGTGCCATTGGTTTCCACGATCCATGCCACGGAGGCCGGGCGGCACTCCGGATGGGTGTCGGGTCGCATCAGCCGGCAGGTGCACGCGGTGGAGTCCTGGCTGGTGCACGAATCCGATTCGCTGATCACGTGTTCGGCGTCGATGCGCGACGAGGTCGGTGAGCTCTTCGGGCCCGGACTGGCCGAGTCGTACGTCATTCGCAACGGAATCGACTGCGGTCGTTGGCCATTCGCACAGCGACGACCCCGGACGGGTCCCGCGCAGCTGCTGTACCTGGGCCGCCTCGAGTACGAGAAGGGCATTCACGACGCGATCGCCGCCCTCCCCCGCATCCGACGCACGCATCCGGGCACCACGCTGACGGTCGCCGGCGAGGGCACGCAACTGGACTGGCTCGTCGAGCAGGCGCGAAAGCACAAGGTGCTCAAGGCGACGTCGTTCGTCGGGCACCTCGACCACGACGCGCTGGTCGACCTGTTGCACACCGCCGACGCGGCCGTGCTGCCCAGCCACTACGAACCGTTCGGCATCGTCGCGCTGGAGGCCGCCGCGACCGGAATCCCGCTGGTGACGTCGAACGTCGGCGGCTTGGGAGAAGCCGTCCTCAACGGCCAGACCGGAGTGTCCTACCCACCGCGCGATGTCGCCGCGCTGGCCGCGGCGGTGCGCTCGGTGCTCGACGACCCACACGCCGCCCAACAACGCGCCGTCGCCGCCCGCGAGCGGCTCACCTCCGAGTTCGAATGGCACGCGATCGCCGACGAGACCGCTCAGGTGTATCTGGCCGCGAAACGGCGGGAGCGCGAACCACACCGGCGCCGCCCCATCGTCGAACACGCCCTACCCGGCCGCTAGAGCGGCCGAAGGTTCGACCGGGGTCGAATCATTTCCGACCTAGCGTGCGGATATGGGCTCGCACGGCATCACCTTCCGCTCGGCACTCACCCTGGTCGCCGCGTATCTGGGCCTCTTCGTCGGCCTCATCGACGCCAACGCGGTCAACCTCGCACTGCCTGCGATCCGCAACGACCTCGGGGGCGGGGTGTCGGGCGCGCAGTGGACGATCGACGCGTACAACATCGCGTTCGCCGCACTGCTGTTGACCGCCGGGTCGTTGGGCGATCGGTTCGGCCGGCGCCGCCTTCTGCGGTTGGGGCTGCTCGTGTTCGTCTCGGCGTCGGTCGCGTGCGCGGTCGCACCGTCGCTGCCGCTGCTGCTCGTCGCCCGCACGCTGCAGGGTGTCGGCGCGGCGGTCATGCTCCCGCAGGGCCTGGCGATCACCGCCGCCGCGTTCCCCGACCCCGTTGAACGCGCCCGCGCGACCGCTGCGTGGGCCATGGCGGCCGCGATGAGCACTGCTGTCGGCCCCATCCTCGGCGGGGTCCTCACCGATACTGCGGGCTGGCGACAGATCTTCTGGCTAAACGCACCCATCGGCGTCCTGGCCCTGGTGATGACGTACGCGTATCTACCGGAGTCCCGCGACGATCGTCCCACCGGAATCGACTGGCGCGGGCAGGTTCTCGCGATCCTGGCGCTCGCATCCGTGACCGTCGCGCTGGTCGAGGGGCACACCATGTCACCGGCGTGGCTGGTGACACTGGCGGCGGCGGCAGTCGCCCCTGTGGCAGCCTTTGTCGGCAGCCAGCAACGGGCACGGCACCCGATGCTGCCCCTCGCGATGTTCCGCAGCCGGCCGCTCGTCACCGCGCTGATCGCGACGTTCACGATGACCTTCGGCATCTACGGGCTTCTGCTCGTCAACAGCTTCGCCTTCCAACAACAGCGCGGGGCGAGCGCCCGGCTGCGGAACATCGCGAGGGGCAGCATCGGGTGCCGTGCCCGTTGCTGGCTGCCGA
>NZ_LZJE01000343.1:0-779 GCF_001666865.1 Mycobacterium sp. E136 | reverse complement strand
ATCAGCGCCCGCTCACCCAGCTCCACGCACGCATCCGTGATCATGGCGAACACGCTGTCAGCAGACTCGACCAAGTCGACGGGGATGCTGCCGAAGCCGAAATAGATGGGTGGTTTTCCCGCGGCGATCCATGATGCAATCTCCTCGTCGGCGTCGGTCGGCAACTGCATCGTCAGTGTGCCGACAAACGGCCGCCTTTCGCCCCACTCGGCCGCCAATCCGGGAAACCAAACCTCGTCGTACGCCTGAATCTCCAGCGACCCGGCGATCCTGCGTGGGGCAGGCGCCGTCGCCCTGGGCAGACCGAGCTCACCGCGTTGCTTGTCTTCGGCCTTTTTGTACAGCACCCTCCACTGGACCCACTCCCCGAACTTCGTCACCGCGCGCTCGAACACCCGCCCGTTGGCTCGCATAGGGACGAATTGCATCACCGCCAGCGGGATACCGCGGTACTCCGCGACGTTGGCCGCGACATCTTCCCCGAGAGGGCCGGTGAGCAGCAGGTCGACGCCCTTCGCAAGAGACGTCAGCGTTCTGCTCAGCTCTTCCCACGCTCGAGCCTTGGGTTCCCATGCCTCGCGCGACAGTCTGCTCACTTCGCGGATGCGCCAAGGCGTGCGAAAACACGTTCTGTAGAAGGCCCAATGCGCTTCGAGCATCTCCTGCGGGTCCGGACCGAGCGCCGTCGCGCCGAGCCCTGCCGACTCGACGAAGCCCACCAGGTTAGGGGGGACGGCCATGTGCACTTCGTGCCCGCGGTGCAGCAGTTCACGGCCAAC
>NZ_LZJE01000342.1:0-611 GCF_001666865.1 Mycobacterium sp. E136 | reverse complement strand
CCCGCTTCGACGATTACCGGCGCGCGGCGACGATCATCGCCGACGAGGTCAGCTACATCTACCTGTACAACCCCTCGGTGATCCAGGCGTGGGTGAGGAACCTGTCCGGTTACGAGGCCCGCCGCGACGGCGCGGTGCGGTTCCGCACCGCCAGCCTCACCGGAGACGAAACGTCATGACGCGCCCGCTGACTCATCCGATCGTGCGGTTTCTCGCGCGCCGACTGGTGTATTCGGCGGTGGTGCTGCTCGGGGTGCTCGTCGCGAGCTTCGCGCTGGTGCATCTGGTTCCCGGCGATCCGGTGCGCATCGCGCTGGGAACCCGATACACGCCGCAGGCCTACGAGGCGTTGCGCTCGGCGAGCGGGCTGGACAAGCCGATCGTCGAGCAGTTCTTCGCCTACATCGGCAAGGCGCTGACCGGTGACCTCGGGGTCAGCTTCCGCAACGGCGATCCGGTGACACAGATCCTTCTCGAAAGGCTGCCCGCCACAGTGTCGTTGGCGGCCGTCGGGATCGTGATCGCGCTGCTGATCGCCATCCCGGCCGGGATCTGGTCGGCCCTGCACGAAGGCAGGATCAGCGACGCGATCGTGCGGGTGGGCAGCCAGT
>NZ_LZJE01000341.1:0-15680 GCF_001666865.1 Mycobacterium sp. E136 | reverse complement strand
ATCGGCATTTTGTGACGCGCCAGGGCCGGGAGTACAGTGGCCAACGTGCAGCGGGTGCTCCTTCTCGGCAGCCGCGAGGGGTCAGACCTGTGAGTCGGGGAACGCGATCACCGACAGGAACCGGATCGGCAGCTCGATCAGGTCCACCGGTCCGTGTGCGCCCTCCCCGTCGAACTGCAGGGAATCGTCGGGATGCAGGCGATAGACCGAGCGGCTGTGGCTGTAGTCCATGACGCCCTCGAGGACGTAGATGAACTCGGTTCCGGGGTGCTGGAACAACGGATAGGTCTGGCTCTTCTCCGACAGCGTCACCTGCAGGCATTCCAGCCGCTTGTGTTCGCCGCGCAGCGAGCCGAGCAGCTGGTACTCATGGCCCTCGCGGGTGCCCTCGCGCACGATGCGCGCGCCGGTGCCGGCTTTGACGAACGCGGCGGGGCGTTCGACGTCGGCGCCGCGGAACAGGCTGGTCACCGGCACGTCGAGGCCCGTCGCCAGCAGCGCCAGCGTGCTCAGGCTGCATGACGTCTGCGCGTTCTCGATCTTGCTCATCATGGCCTTGGAGATGCCGACCCGTGCGGCCATCTCGGCGACGGTGAGCCCCTGCTGCAGGCGGATCTGCCGGACGTTGCGCCCGATGGCCGCCTCGATCTCGAGCTCCTGGACAGGCGCCTGCGGATCGCGGTCGCGGGCGGTGCCGGATCTGTTGCGGAGCAGCGGTACGTCAGACATGTTTCCTGTCAGGAATCATCGCATCTGACCCGCGCCGACATACGGATGCGGCCTCGTCAGCAGGTCGCCGTCGGCGAAGCGCGACAGCCGGAAGTCGGTCTCGGGGATCCGCGGATCGCTGCTCCGTCCCTCGACCACCAGGTCGGCCACGAGCCGGCCGACGGCAGGCGCGATTTTGAAGCCGTGCCCGCTGAATCCGGCCGCCACCACCAGCCCGTCGATTCCCGTGGCGCTGATCACCGGATTCCAGTCGGGGGTGGCGTCGTAACAACCCGCGTAGCTGCTCGTGATGGCCGCGTCGGGGAAGCCCGGGAACCGAGTCCCGACCCGGTCGACGGTCAGGTCCACGAACGCCTCCGTCGCCCGGTTGGAGTACGCGTCGGGGTCGGCGTCCTCGGGATCGGACAGGTCGCTGTTGCCGAACAGGATCTCGCCGCCGAGTTCCGGGCGCACGTACTGCAACGAGACCAGATCGGAGAACACCGGCACCGGCCCGACGTCCACGCCGGGGGAGATCAGCACGATCTGCTCGCGCACCACCCGGATCGGCACGTCGAGGCCGTACGGCGCGAGGAACGGTCGTGTCCACACGCCGGTGGCGACGACGACGGTGCCCGCCGACACCGTGTCGCCGTCGGCGGTGCGCACACCGGTCACGCGGTCGCCGTCGAGCACCAGCGCGGTCGCCGCGACACCCTGCTGGATCCGCACCCCCGCGGCGCGCGCCGCCGCCGCGAACGCCTGCGCAGTCTGGTAGGCGTCGCCGTATCCGCCGCGGGATTCCCAGCCGAACGCGGCGAACGGCGACAGGTCGGCCCACGGCCACATCCGCGCGACGTCGTCGGCGCCGATCTCCTCGGTCTGCACCCCGACGGAGCGTTGTGCGGCAAGGCTTTTGCGCAACGCGTCGACGTCCTGGGCGCCGACACCGACGACGTAGCCGGTCTGCCGGAAGCCGATGTCGCCGCCGAAGATCTCCTCGGCTTTCTCGAACACCTCCAGCCCGACGGCGGCCATCGCCGCCAGCGAGCTGACCCCGTAATGGCAGCGGACGATGCCGCTCGACTTGCCGGTCATCCCGGCTGCGACGGTATTGCGTTCCAGCACAACGACATCGGTGACACCGCGCTGGCTGAGCGCCCATGCCGCGGCGGCGCCCTCGATGCCGCCCCCGATGATCACCACGTCCGCCGTGGTCATGAGCCGGGTATCCAGTTCGTGCCCGCCAGCGGCACGCGCGCCATTGCGGCCGCCTCGATCGTGACCGCGACCAGGTCCTCCGGCTCGAGGTGGCACACGTGGGCCTTACCGCACGCCCGGGCGATGGTCTGGGCCTCCATCGTCAGCACCCGCAGGTAGTTGGCCAGCCGGCGGCCGCCTTCGATCGGATCGAACCGCGCCGCCAACTCCGGATCCTGCGTGCTGATGCCCGCCGGGTCGGTGCCGTCCTGGAAGTCGTCGAAGAAGCCGGCGGCGCTGCCCAGTTTCTCGTACTCGGCCGCGTAGCGAGGGTGGTTGTCGCCCAACGCGATCAACGCCGCGGTGCCGATGGCCACGGCGTCGGCGCCCAACGCGAGCGCCTTGGCGACGTCGGCGCCGGTGCGGATGCCGCCCGATACGATCAGCTGCACGCGACGGTGCACCCCGAGCTCCTGCAGCGCCCGAACCGCCTCCGGTACGGCTGCCAGCGTCGGGATGCCGACGTGTTCGATGAACACCTCCTGGGTGGCCGCGGTGCCGCCCTGCATCCCGTCGACGACGACCACGTCGGCGCCGGCGTGCACCGCGAGCTTGACGTCGTAGTAGGTGCGGGTGGCTCCGACCTTGACGTAGATCGGTTTCTCCCAGTCGGTGAGCTCGCGCAACTCGTTGATCTTGATCGTCAGGTCGTCCGGACCGGTCCAGTCCGGATGTCGGCACGCGGAGCGCTGGTCGATGCCCTCGGGCAGCGTGCGCATGGCCGCGACGCGCGGTGAGATCTTCTGGCCCAACAACATTCCACCGCCGCCGGGCTTGGCGCCCTGGCCGAGCACCACCTCGATCGCGTCGGCCTTGCGCAGGTCGTCGGGATTCATGCCGTACCGCGACGGAAGGTACTGATAGACCAGGTACTTGCTCTGGCCGCGCTCCTCGGGGGTCATGCCGCCGTCGCCGGTGGTGGTCGACGTGCCGACCTCGCTGGCGCCGCGGCCGAGCGCCTCCTTGGCGGGTCCGCTCAGCGCGCCGAACGACATCCCCGCGATCGTGACCGGGATGTCGAGGTGCAGCGGGTGTTTGGCGTGACGATCGCCGAGCACGACGTCGGTGCCGCATCGTTCGCGGTATCCCTCCAGTGGATAACGCGACATCGACGCGCCGAGGAACAAGAGGTCGTCGAAGTGCGGCAGCGGTCGCTTGGCGCCCCAGCCGCGGATGTCGTAGATGCCGGTTTCGGCCGCGCGCTGGATGGCGGCGATCGTGGTGCGGTCGAAGGTCGCGGATTCGCGAAGGGACCAGGTGTTCATCAGTAGCTCGATGCGTTGTCGATGTGGAAGTGGTAGAGGGAGCGCGCCGATCCGTAGCGGGTGTACGCATCTGTGTCGTCGTCGAATCCGGCTGCGGCCAACAGCTCTCGCAGCTCCTGATGGTGTTCGGGCCGCATCGGCTTGGCGATGCAATCGGCGCCGAGCGACGCGACCTCGCCGCGCACGTAAATCCGGGCCTCGTAGATCGAATCCCCGAGCGCTTCACCGGTATTCCCGCGCACGACGAGGCGACCCGCCTGTGCCATGAACGCGCTCATGTGGCCGATGTCGCCGCCCACCACGATGTCCACCCCTTTCATCGAGATACCGCACCGCGCGGCGGCGTTGCCGTCGATGACCAGAAAGCCCCCGTGGGCCGTGGCGCCCGCCGACTGTGAAGCATCGCCTTTGACGTGGACGCCGCCGCTCATCATGTTCTCGGCGACGCCGGTTCCCGCGTTGCCGTTGATGGTCACCTCGGCCCGCTGGTTCATGCCCGCGGCGTAGTACCCGACGTGGCCGTCGATCGTCACCCGTACCGGCGCGTCGAGTCCGACCGCGACGTTGTGTGCGCCTGCGGGATTGGCGATCACGAAGTCACCGGACAGCCCCGGCGCGTGCAGTGCGGCGTTGACCTCGCGCAGGGGGGTGGTGGCCAGGTCGTATCCCACTAGCGTGTCCATGCGTAGACCACCTCCGGCTCGGGTTCCCAGATCTTGGCCGCACCGACGCCGGGTAGCCCGGCCAGAGCGCGGTATTCGCTGGCCATCGCCACCCAGTCGGCGGTCTCGGCGATGACGGCGGGTTTACATGCGATGGCGTCGCGCACAACGGCGAACGAGTCGCGGTTGGAGACCAGCAGTGTGTAGAAGCCGTCGAACGCCTCGCACAGCTCCTTCAGCGCGGTCTGTACGTCGCGGCCCTCGGCGAGGCGGCTCGCGATGAACCGGGCGCCGACCTCGGTGTCATTCTCGCTGTCGAAACGCACTCCCGCAGCACGCAGTTCGCGTCGGATGGTCGCGTAGTTGGCGAACGACCCATTGTGCACCATGCACTGCTCGGGTCCGACCGCATACGGGTGGCATCCCGCGGGCGTCACCGCCGACTCCGTCGCCATCCGGGTGTGGCCGACGCCCTGCCAGCCCTGCGCCTTGGTCAGGTTCCAGTTCTCGGTCAGTGTCCGCGGATGTCCCACGCCCTTGAGCACGGCGAGGTCGGCGCCGAACCCGGCGATCAGCGCGGCGGGATAGGCCGCCCGCACGGCGTCGTGCAGTGTCTCCGCGGGCACCTCCGCGGTGACGAGATACGTCGCGTCGTACCGCGCCACGCTGACGTCCATACCGATGGCCGCGGCCGTCGGCTCGGTTTCGAGGACCGAGACACAGCTCGTGCCTGGTGGAGACAGCGTCGGGTCGCCGTAGACCGCGATCCCCGCGGAATCCGAACCGCGGTCGCCCATTTCGCAGAGCATGTCGGTGAGCACTTCCCCGAGTCGGGGATACAGGTCGGGATTGCGCAGATGCAGCCCCACGATTCCGCACATCGGTGAGCTCCTTCTCAGAACGCGGTCAGGTAGTTGTCGATCTCCCAGGTGGTGACCGCGCTGTGATAGGCGAAGAACTCGTCGCGCTTGAGGTTGGCGAAGTAAGCCGCCACACCCTCACCCGAGGCGTCCAGCACACCCGCGATCACCGGATCGCTCTCGAGCTCGTCAACCGCGTGCAGCAGTGTCGCGGGTAGCGGCGAGCGATGCTGGCCGCCAACGGGTCCAGGGTCGGTGCTGCGTTTGATGCCGTCCAGCCCGGCGCCCAACGCGCCCGCGATCGCGAGATACGGGTTGGCCGACCCGTCGCTGCCGCGCAGTTCGATGCGCTGGGCGTCGGGCACCCGGATGTAGTGCGTGCGGTCGTTGCCGCCGTAGCTGGGGGTGTTCGGCGACCAGGCTGCCCCCGATGCCGTCGTGGTGGCGCGGGTTCGCTTGTAGGAGTTGACCGTCGGGGCGACCACCGCCTGCAGGGCGCACGCGTGCTCGAGGATTCCGCCGAGGAACGCGTAGGCCGTCTCGGACAGTCCGAGGCCGCGCTCGTCGGTATCGGCGGGGAAGACCGGCCTTCCCGCACTGGTCAGCGACAGGTGCAGATGCAGTCCGCTGCCCGTGCGATCGGCGAACGGTTTGGGCATGAAGGTCGCGACCATGCCGCGCTCGGCGGCGATGGTCGAGAGCAGATAGCGCAGCGTCACGACGCGATCGGCGGTGGTGAGTGCGTCGGCGAACTCGAAGTTCTGCTCGAACTGACCGTTGCCGTCCTCGTGATCATTGGCGTAGTTGGACCAGCCCAGCTGGTTCATCGCCGTCGAGATCGCGGTGAGATGGTCGTACATCCGGGTGACGCCGCGCGCGTCGTAGCAGGGTTGCGCGGCGGTGTCGGCAGCGTCCGCGGTGCACACCCCGCCGTCTGGGGTGCGGCGCAGCAGAAAGTACTCGACCTCCGCACCGACCCACGGTTCGAAGCCGGCGTCGGCGGCCTGCTGGATCAGCGCCTTGAGGATGACGCGCGGCGCGTACGGCCACGGCGCGCCCTCCACGTGCGGATCGCAGTGCACGATCGCCAGTCCGTCCTTGATGAACGGGATGGGGGTGAACGAGTCGACATCCGGAATCGCCATCATGTCAGGGTCTTTGGGGTCCTGGCCCATCGCCCCGACGGCGTAGCCGGCGAATCCGACGCCCTCGGTGGCGAGCAGGTCGACCGCCTCGACGGGAACCAGCTTGGCGCACGGCTTTCCGCGCAGGTCGACGAACAGCGCGAGGATGAACTTGATCCCGGACTCCTCGGCCAGGGTGGCCAGATCTTTGGACATTCTTCCGAACCTGTCTTCTGTAGTGAATCGCTGTGTCGTAGAAGGAAACTCGATAGATCCGAAATGGCCGGCGCGGCAAAGGGGCGCCGCGCCGGCCGGTTTCGGGTCAGGCGGGTTGCAGTGCGTACGCCGAGTCGCGGTGGAACTTGGCGTCGATTCCGGTCTCTTCCTCGTCCGGCGAGATGCGGATGCCCATCGTCTTCTTGATCGCGAAGGCGATGATGTAGGCCACGACGAACGAGTACGCCATGACCGCTCCCGCGGCGACCGCCTGCTTCCACAGCTGCTCGAGGCCGCCGCCGTAGAACAGGCCGTTGGTGGCGCCGGGCATCGTCTCGCTGGCGAAGAAGCCGATCAGCAGCGTCCCGATCAGGCCACCGACGAGGTGCACCCCGACCACGTCGAGGCTGTCGTCGTAGCCGAACCGGTCCTTGAGCCCGACGGCGTAGACACACACCGCACCCGCGATGGCGCCGACGCAGATGGCACCGACCGGGGTGACCGAACCGCAGGCCGGGGTGATCGCGACCAGGCCGGTGATCGCGCCGGAGGCGGCACCGACACCGGTGACGTGACCGGTCTTGATCTTCTCGAAGGTCAGCCAGGCCAGCGTCGCGGCGCACGTCGCGACGAACGTCGTGACCATGACGATCGCGGCCGAGGTCCCAGCGGACAGGGCCGAACCGCCGTTGAACGCATACCAACCGGCCCACAGCAGGCCCGCGCCGAGCAGCGTCAGCGGAACGTTGTGGGGCTTGCGGCTTCCGAACAGTGCGGAGCGCCCGAGCACGATCGCGACGGCCAGCGCCGCGGCGCCCGCGTTGATGTGCACCGCGGTGCCACCGGCGAAGTCGAGCGCGCCGAGCTTGTTGGCGATCCAGCCGCCGACCGAATCCTCGGTCACCACACCGTCGAACGCGAACACCCAGTGCGCGGCGGGGAAGTACACCAGCACGGCCCACAGCGCGGCGAACACCATCCATGCGCTGAACTTCATCCGGTCGGCGGCCGCACCGGAGACGAGCGCGACCGTGATGGCGGCGAACAGGGCCTGGAACAACGCGAACAAACTGATCGGCAGGCCGTCGACCGTCGTCATCGCCTCGGTCAGGTCGGTCATCCCGTCGAATTCGGTGAAGCTGCCGATCAATCCCCCGTAGGACGTGCCGAACACCATCGAGAAGCCGAACAGCACCCAGAGGACACCGACGAGCGCGGCGGCGCCGAAGGTCATCATCATCATGTTGGTCGAGCTCTTCACCGACACCATGCCGCCGTAGAAGAGCGCGAGACCGGGGATCATCAGCGTGAGCGCGATGATGCAACACAGCATGAACGCCGTGGTTCCTGTATCCATCCACCATCTCCTGAAGTGATGCGGCCCCGCCTCAGGGCCGTTCACTGTCAGTAACCGGTGTTTCTGTTACGTGGACCCGCTTGTGATGTTGCGCGTGCGTAAAGAATCCGGGGCCTGGCTAGAGTTCAACCGGTGAGAAGACTTGACCGGCGCTGGTGGGTGGCGATCGCCGTCGTTGTGATCGCGGCGGTGGCGTTCGTCTACAGCCAGCTTCAGAAACCGCCCGAGGAATGCGGACCGGTCCTCGATCTGCTCGAGTTCAACAAACAGCAGGGCGATCTGATCAGTTCGAAGAGCGAAGGCGCCGAGGGCCCGCCGACCCAGGCCGAGGAGATCGCCTACCAGCAGTGGGCCGACGGCCTCTCCGAACGCGCGCGCAACATCGACACCCCGGAACTGCGGTTCACCGCGGTGGAGGTGGCCGACCTCGCGGGACAGTTCGTCCAGAAGATGCCGAAGGCACGCGCCGAGACCCAGTCCCGCGCACCGGGTGCGCCGCCCCCGCAGGTTTTCTACGAGATGTCTGCGCTCGACACCCAGATCCGGCGCAAGCTCGCCGAACTGTCAAAAGCCTGCACGGCCTGAGCGCCTCATAGGATCGCCTGGTGTGCACGCGCGTCGTCTATCTCGGAACCGATAACCGCAACATCACCGGCCGTTCCATGGACTGGAAGTCGGAGATCCAAACGAACCTGTGGGCGCTGCCGCGCGGCGTCCAACGCACCGGGCAGGCCGGCCCGAACTCCGCCGAGTGGACGTCCAAGTACGGCAGCGTGGTGGCCAGCGGTTACGACATCAGCACGACCGACGGCGTGAACGAGGCCGGTCTCGCGGTCAACCTGCTGTGGCTGGCCGAATCGCAGTACCCCGACGCGACCGCCGCGGGCCCGGCGGTCTCGTTGGCGCTGTGGGGGCAGTACGTGCTCGACAACTTCGCGACGGTGGCCGAGGCCGTGCAGGCGTTGCGCGCGACCCCGCTGCGGGTGGCCACCGCGCAGGTGCCTGGCGAGGAGCGCATGGCGACGCTGCACCTGGCGATGTCCGACGCGAGCGGCGACAGCGCGATCGTCGAGTACATCGACGGCGAGCAGGTCATCCATCACAGCCGCGACCACCGGGTGATGACGAACTCGCCGACCTTCGACAAGCAGCTCGCCATCGACGAGTACTGGAAGCAGATCGGCGGCACCGTGATGCTGCCGGGGACGAACCGCGCCGCCGACCGGTTCGTGCGGGCGTCGTTCTACATCGAGGCGGTCCCCAAGACCGACGATCCGCTGCTGGCCGCCGCGACGGTGTTCAGCGTCGTGCGCAACGCGTCGGTGCCGTACGGCATCTCCACGCCGGAGGAGCCGAACATCTCGACCACTCGCTGGCGCACGGTCGTCGACCACAAGTCGCTGCGGTATTTCTTCGAGTCGGCGCTCTCGCCGAACACGTTCTGGGTCGAATTGGGCAAACTCGACTTCTCACCGGGCGCCCCGACGCTGCGGCTGCCACTCGGCGAGGGCGAGAAGACGATCTACGCCGGTGACGCCAGCTCCGCATTCGAGCGGGCCGAACCGTTCACCTTCCTTTCGGTGGCCTGATAGCCCGCGCTTCCGGGAGGGCGGTCACGGCCGGAAGAAATCGATTCGCCGCAGCCCTTATCCTTGGTGGGATCCTTCCCAGCACTTGAAAGGCTTGTTCAGTGGCGCTCGTCGTGCAGAAGTACGGCGGATCCTCGGTCGCCGACGCCGAGCGGATCCGCCGCGTCGCCGAGCGGATCGTCGAGACGAAGAAGCAGGGCAACGATGTGGTCGTGGTCGTGTCGGCGATGGGCGACACCACCGACGACTTGCTTGACCTGGCCAATCAGGTGTGCCCGGCGCCGCCCCCCCGCGAGATGGACATGCTACTGACCGCAGGCGAGCGGATCTCCAACGCGCTGGTCGCGATGGCCATCCACTCGCTCGGTGCGCAGGCGCGGTCGTTCACCGGATCGCAGGCCGGCGTCATCACCACCGGCATCCACGGCAACGCCAAGATCATCGACGTCACCCCAGGCCGGCTGCGCGACGCGCTCGACCAGGGCGTGATCGTGCTGGTCGCCGGGTTTCAGGGGGTCAGCCAGGACAGCAAGGACGTCACGACGTTGGGGAGGGGCGGCTCGGACACCACGGCCGTCGCGCTGGCCGCGGCGCTGAAGGCCGATGTCTGCGAGATCTACACCGACGTCGACGGCATCTTCACCGCCGACCCGCGGATCGTGCCCAACGCGCACCACCTCGACCAAATCAGCTTTGAGGAGATGCTCGAGATGGCCGCGTGCGGGGCCAAGGTGCTGATGCTGCGCTGCGTGGAGTACGCGCGGCGCTATCACGTGCCGATCCGCGTGCGCTCGTCATACTCGGACAACCCCGGAACCCTGGTGACCGGATCGATGGAGGACATACCCGTGGAAGACGCCATTCTGACTGGAGTCGCGCACGACCGCAGCGAGGCCAAGGTGACGGTCGTCGGCATCCCCGACGTACCCGGCTATGCCGCCAAGGTGTTCCGCGTCGTCGCCGACGCCGACATCAACATCGACATGGTGCTGCAGAACATTTCCAAGGTCGAGGACGGCAAAACCGACATCACGTTCACGTGCCCCCGGGACAACGGCCCGGCGGCGGTCGAGAAGCTGACATCGCGTCAGAGCGAGATCGGTTTCACCGGCGTGCTCTACGACGACCACATCGGCAAGGTCTCGCTGGTGGGTGCCGGTATGAAGAGCCATCCCGGCGTGACCGCCACATTCTGCGAGACGTTGGCTTCGGTCGGGGTGAACATCGACCTGATCTCCACGTCCGAGATCCGGATCTCGGTGCTGGTCAAGGACACCGACCTGGACAAGGCGGTCGCGGCGCTGCACGAGGCGTTCGGCCTCGGCGGCGACGAGCAGGCCGTCGTCTATGCGGGGACGGGGCGTTAGATGGCGCGCGATCGGCTCTCCATCGGAGTGATAGGCGCGACCGGTCAGGTCGGCCAGGTGATGCGGACGTTGTTGGAGGAGCGCGACTTTCCGGCGACCGACGTGCGGTTCTTCGCGTCCGCGCGCTCGCAGGGCAAGAAGTTGTCGTTCCGGGGGCAGGAGATCGAGGTCGAGGACGCCGCGACCGCCGACCCCTCCGGTCTGGACATCGCGTTGTTCTCCGCTGGCGCGACGATGTCGCGCGTGCAGGCGCCGCGGTTCGCCGAGGCCGGTGCCGTCGTGGTCGACAACTCGTCGGCGTGGCGCAAGGACCCGGACGTGCCGCTGGTCGTCAGCGAGGTGAACTTCGCCCGCGACGTGCGTGGCGTGACCCTGAAGAAGGGCATCATCGCGAACCCGAACTGCACGACGATGGCCGCCATGCCGGTGCTCAAGCCGTTGCATGACGAAGCGGGCCTGGTGCGGATGATCGCCTCGACGTATCAGGCGGTGTCGGGCAGCGGCGTCGCCGGCGTCGAGGAGTTGTTCGGTCAGGCCAGCGCGGTCGTCGGCAACAGCCGCGACCTGGTGGCCGACGGCTCGGCGCTGGAATTCCCGGAGCCGTCGAAGTACGTGGCCCCGATCGCGTTCAACGTGGTCCCACTGGCCGGTTCCTATGTCGACGACGGCTCCGGTGAGACCGACGAGGACCAGAAGCTGCGCAACGAGAGCCGCAAGATCCTCGGCATCCCGGACCTGGCCGTCAGCGGAACCTGCGTACGCGTTCCGGTGTACACGGGGCATTCGCTGTCGCTCAACCTCGAGTTCTCGCAACCACTTTCGGTGCAGCGGGCCAACGAGCTGCTCAGGACGGCGCCGGGCGTGACGTTGGTGGATGTGCCGACCCCATTGGCCGCGGCCGGGGTGGACGACTCGCTGGTCGGCCGGATCCGCCAGGACCCCGGTGTGCCTGACGGCCGCGGGCTGGCGTTGTTCGTCTCCGGCGACAACCTGCGCAAAGGCGCGGCGCTCAACACGATTCAGATCGCCGAGCTGCTGGCCGCCGAACTCTAACGCTGCCTTGCGCCGAAACTGCATTGCAGCAGGCCTGCTTTCGATCTTTGTCTGCTGGAGCGCCGTTTCGGCGGTCGGTGTTGCCGCTGCCCAGCCCGCGCCGATCCCCGACCCCGTGCTGCCGCCGCTGGCGCCCGGGCAGGTGATCCGGATCGGCCCGACGGCCGGAACCGGAACTCCGACACGCGATTACGGAATCGGCGCCACGGATCTGTGTGAGTTCATGGAGTTTCCCAGTGGCATCCTGCAGGTCTGCGGTGACAGCTTCGCGGGGCAGGGCGTCGGCTACGGCGGGTGGTTCTCGCCGATCGCCTTGCACGTCGAGACGGAGTCGATCGACGACCCCGGCGGTGTGCGCTACGACGGTGTGACCGGAACCGACCGACCACTGCTGGCCGATCCGACGCCCGAGGGCATGTCGCAGCTGCCCGCGGGCGTCGTACAGATCAACCGGCAGAACTACCTGATGGTCACGACCGTGCGGGAACTGGTGCCGCAGACCTCTCGGCTGGTGAAAGCCGATCCCTCACAGAGCAATTGGCCGACGCTGCCCGACTCGGAGCGCCCGGCGTCCTACGCCGAGGGCAGACAGTCGCAGATCAGCGGCTACTACGACCCGATCCCGCGGTCGGACTCGGAGACCGGCTGGGTCTACATCGTGGCCAACAACTTCGACCGCAGCGCGCCGCTGGTGCTGTACCGCGCAACGCCCCAGGAGTTCGAGGACCGGTCGAGTTGGCAAGGCTGGTCTGCCGATTCGGGTTGGGGGCAGGCTCCGACGCCGCTGTGGCCGGACGCGGTCGGCGAGATGAGCATCCGGCAGATCGACGGTAAAACCGTGCTGTCGTACTTCAACGCCACCACCGGCAACATGGAGATGCGGGTGGCCAACGATCCGACCGGCCTGGGCGCCGCGCCGGTGACCACCGTCGTCGTCGCGTCCGAGTGGCCGGACCCGACGGACCACCTCGGGCCGCCGGAGAGCAACCGCCTGGCCCAACCGTACGGCGGGTACATCTCGCCGGGTTCGACGCTCGATGAGGTGCGGGTGTTCGTCAGCCAGTGGAACACCGGACCGCGCGGCGGGTCGCCGTATCGGGTGATTCAGTTCGCGGTCAACCCGTTCAAGCCCTAGTCAGTCTGTCCGCACGCTACTGCGCTAGGAATCCGCCATCGACTGGCAGCACGGCGCCGGTGATGAAGGAGGCGTCGTCGGAGGCGAGGAAGGCGATGGCGTTGGCGACTTCGGCGGGTTCGCCGATACGGCCCATCGGGTGCATCCGCTCGATCTCCGCTAGATATTCCGAACCGCCCGGCTCCTCCGGCAGACGCTTGACCCGCTCGGTGCGAATCGTGCCCGGAGCAACGGCGTTGACCCGTATGCCGCGGTCGGCCCACTCGACCGCCAGGTGTTTGGTCAGGCCGGTCGCGACGAACTTGGCAGGGCCGTAGGCCGCCTGCCGTTTCTGCCCGGCGAGCCCCGAGATCGACGAGATGCAGACGATCGCGCCACCGCCGGTGGGCACCATCGCCTCGATCGCAAATTTGCAGGTGAGAAACATGCCACGCCCGTCGATGGCCATCACCTCGTCCCAATCGGCGGCGGTCATTTCCGTCGCATCGCCCAGCGGAATGATTCCGGCGTTGGCGACCAAGACGTCAAGCCGCCCGAATCGGTCGACCGCTGCCCGGATCATGCGCCGCGCATCCTCCTCGACCGAGACGTCGCCGACGACCGTTTCCACCTCCGCGCTGTTTTGACGCAGTTCGTCTGCCAATTCCAGCAGCGGTTCGCTCTGAATGTCGGTTGCGGTCAGGCGCGCCCCCTCGCGCGCGAACAACTCGGCGGTCGCCCGCCCGATGCCAGACGCCGCGCCGGTGACTACCGCCGACTTTCCGTAGAGGTGTCCTCGCCCTTGGGTCACCACCCCATGCAACCATGCGCGAGGAGCGTCGGCCGTACCGAACGCCTGAAACGGGTTCGCGGTCAACCCGTTCAACCGCTGTAAACACCGCGGCGGGCCTGGTCCTGCGCTACGGCCTCGTGCTCGTCATCGGCTGGATCGGCCTGATGAAGTTCACCTCGTACGAGGCGTACGGCATCGAACCGCTGGTCGCCAACAGCCCGTTCATGGGGTGGCTCTACGGAATCTTCTCCGTGACGACGTTCTCGGCGCTCGGCAGCGTGGTGGCCGTCGTGCTGTTCGTCGCAACGATCAGCTTCCTGTTCACCACGCCCGGCATCGGTGAGGAAGCGGCCGGCGGCTTCCCGATGCTGTCGACGACCGGACAGTTCCTGATCAAGGACGTGGTGCTGCTGGGTGCGTCGCTGTGGACACTGGCCGATTCCGTGCGCGCCGCACGGCACCGCGGAGTTACCCTCGCTGCACGATGAGGGCCGTCGCCGAAGCCGAAGGCGCGCTCGTCACCGCACTGAAGGCGGGCGACGAGAGCGCTTTCGCCCTACTGGTCGAACGACACACACCGGCCATGTTGCGGATCGCGCGCGGGTACGTCGCGACCCAGGAGGCCGCCGAGGACGTGGTGCAGGAGACCTGGATCGCTCTGCTCAAGGGCATCGACGGGTTCGAGTCCCGATCAAGCTTGCGCACATGGCTTTTCACGATCCTGATCAACACCGCCAAGAAGCGGGGGTTACGCGAACGACAAACCAGCGATGCCGAATTCGCCGCGTTCACGGGCGCTACGGTGGAAGCCGCCCGGTTTCGCGGCTCCGACGACCGCTGGCCAGGGCACTGGCGAGCCGACGCCGCACCCGCGCCCTTCCCGGAAACCCCGGAGGGGTCGGTGCTGGCCGGCGAGATGCTCACCGTCGCGCGAAGTGAGCTCGACCGACTGCCCGACAGACAACGCACCGTCGTCACCCTGCGCGACGTGTACGGGTTCGAATCGAGGGAAGTGACGGAACTGCTCGACATCACCGTCGCCAATCAGCGGGTCCTTCTGCACCGCGGCCGCGCCGCGGTCCGGCAAGCGCTCGACGCCTACCTGTCGGAGGAATCATGAGTTTCGGCTCCATGGACTGCAACGAACTCGTCGAACTGGTCACCGCATACCTCGACGGGTCGTTGGACCCCGAAACCCGCGCCCGCTTCGACATGCACCTGCTCGACTGCGACGGTTGCGTGAACTACCTGCAACAGTTCCGGGCGACCATCACGACCCTGAGCAACGTCGGTGACGATCTCGATCCGGCGTTCCGCGACAAGCTGATGACCGCATTCCGCAACTGGCGCTGAGGATTCAGGCGACGGTGTCGACGTGCTGCGCCGATTCACCGACGGTGGCGCCGGCGTCACCGATGATTGTGCGCATCAACACCTGGTGCTCGCGGTCTCCGCGGTCGGCGGCGCGGTCGATGCCTCCGGGCAGTGCGATCGCGGCGATGCTGCGGGCCAGGTTCACGGGCAGGCGCAGCACGGGATACCACGGCACGTGTGGACGCAGACCCAGCGCGCGCATGGTTCGAGGGCCGAGGAAGCCGCTGGTGACCGAAAGGTGTTGCGCCCGAGCGATGCGACGCCGAATGGCGGGCATGGTGTCGTAGCGCCAGATCAGTGGGTCGTCGGCCATCGGAACCGCCAGCTGCCTCGACGACTCGTCAGGCTCCGCCAGCGCCCCGAGTGTGTGGTAGAGCACCCGGATGCTGTCGCGGAAGCTGCGCGGCAGCCACTCGTCCTCCACGCCCATCAACCAGCCGACGTATCGGGTCAGGTGAGCGACGGCCTCATACTCCCTCGGCCGCAACACGATTCCCATCCCCATGACACCCACGGCGGGTGCGACCAGGGCACCGATCAGCGTCGCCGCCATGTCGGTCTGGTTGATCGGGACGCCCCACTCGTCGGCGCGCCAATCCGGCATCGCGGCCACATGCCTGCGCACGAGCCCGTGGATCAGCCGCACCCGCAGGGTGGATCGGTAGCCGGCGCCCAGATACTCGAGGCCGCCTTCGGAGATGACGTCAATCGCCCATTGCATCGTCTCGGCGAAGCGCTTGTTCGAGCCCTTCTCGAGGGCTCCGGTGCGCAGCAGCGTCTTGTTGAAACCCGAGAACTGGTAGCCGCCGAGAAGCGACACGTCACGGGCTACGTACATACCGTCGGCGCCGCCGCGACGCAGCGCGCGCTGTCCGCGCCGCAGCTTCTCCTGGTCGACCCAGTCCGGAAGCTCCTCCACGGCCGTGAAGAACTCGCGC
>NZ_LZJE01000340.1:0-76186 GCF_001666865.1 Mycobacterium sp. E136 | reverse complement strand
TCGGGTCCAACGCACCGCTGCGGGCCGAACTGCGCACCAGCGACACCAACTCCTGCGGGGAACGCGCCGAGCGCAGCTCCTCGGCGGGCTCGATGCCCAGCCGGCGCAAGATCGCGTTGGCGGTGCCGTTCGTCAGCCGGATCAGCGGTGTGAACAGCGCCGAGAACAGCAACTGCGGCGCGGCCGACCACCGCGCCACCGGAACCGGTCGGGCGACCGCCAGGTTCTTCGGCACCAGCTCGCCGAACACCATCGACAGCGAGGTGGCGATCAGGATCGCCAGCGCCAGCGCGATCCCGCCGGTGTATTGCGGCGGTACGCCGATCGCGTCAAGCGCCGGGTGGATCAGCCGGGCCACGACGGGTTCGGCCAGAAAGCCCGTCGCGAGCGTGGTGATCGAGATGCCGACCTGGGCGCCGGAGAGCTGGAACGACAGCGTGCGGTGCGCCCGTCGGACCAGCTGGTCGCGCCGGTTGCCGCTGCGCGCGTTGGCTTCCACCGTGCTGCGCTCGGCGCGTTCCCCGCAGGAGTTGGTGTCGCTGGTGCGCAGTTCGGCCCGCAGCGGTGCGTTGGACCCGATCACCGCGGTGCTGGTCGATCGGTCGCTGCGGTTCGGCGACCGCTCCGCGGAGGAGCTGATGACACCGCGGCAGAAGATCGAGGCCCTCGACGCCGACGCCACTGTCGAAGATCTGGTCACCGTCGCGATCCGGACCGGATACTCGCGGTTCCCGATCATCCGCGGCGACTTGGACGAGACGATCGGGATCGCCCACGTCAAGCAGGTGTTCGAGGTGCCGATCGACAAACGCGGCAGCACCCGGCTGGCGTCGCTGGCGCTGCCGGTGGCCAAGGTGCCCTCGACGTTGGACGGCGATGCGGTGATGACGCAGATCCGCGCCAACGGCCTGCAGACCGCGCTGGTCGTCGACGAATACGGCGGAACGGCGGGCATGGTCACGGTCGAGGACCTCATCGAGGAGATCGTCGGCGATGTTCGCGACGAACACGACGACGAAGCTCCCGACGTCGTGCCCGCGGGCCGCGGCTGGCAGATCTCGGGCCTGTTGCGCATCGACGAGGTCGCAGGCGCCACGCCGTTCCGCGCCCCCGAGGGCGACTACGAGACGATCGGCGGCCTGGTCCTCGAGAAGCTGGGCCACATCCCCGACGAGGGCGAGTCGGTCGAACTCGAGGCGTTCGACCCCGACGGTCCCCTCGAGGACCCCAACCGCTGGCTGGCCACCGTGCTGCGGATGGACGGGCGCCGCATCGACCTGCTCGAGCTGACCGAACTCGGCCGCAGCGGCGACGCCGTCGACGGGAGAAGCGTCGATGGGTGACTTCCTCGGTGTGCTGCTGACGGCGCTGCTGCTCGGCGTCAACGCGTTCTTCGTCGCCTCGGAGTTTGCGTTGATCTCCGCGCGACGCGACCGGCTGGAGGCGCTGGCCGAACAGGGCAAGAAGAGCGCCATCACCGTGATTCGCGCCGGTGAGCACCTGTCGCTGATGCTCGCGGGCGCCCAGCTCGGCATTACGATCTGCTCCATCCTGCTCGGCCGCGTCGGCGAACCCGCCGTCGCGCACCTGCTGGAGAAGCCGTTCGACGCCATCGGCGTCTCCGACGCGGTGTTGCACTCGGTGTCGTTCGTCGTTGCCTTGGCCGTGGTGGTCGTCCTGCATGTGCTGCTCGGCGAGATGGTGCCGAAGAACATCGCGATCGCCGGTCCGGAGTCGGCGGCGATGCTGCTGATCCCGACCTACCTGGTGTGGATCCGGATGGCCCGGCCGCTGATCGCCTTCTACAACTGGTGCGCCAACGCCACGCTGCGGCTGTTCCGGGTGGAGCCGAAGGACGAACTCGACGTCACGGTGTCCACGGTCGAGCTGTCGGAGATGATCGCAGAATCGCTGTCGGAGGGCCTGCTCGATCCCGAGGAGCACGGCAGGCTGACCCGGGCTCTGCAGATTCGCGACCGCGCCGTCAAGGACGTGGCATTCCCGCTGCGCGAGATCAGAACCGTGGCGGTGGCGCGCGAGGGCGCCGGACCGACGGTCGGCGCCGTCGAGGAGGCGCTGGCCGAGACCGGCTACTCGCGCTTCCCCATCACCGACGCGTCCGGTGCCTACCTCGGCTACCTGCACATCAAGGACGTGCTGGCGTTCGTCAACGACCCCGACGCCGTGCTGGACTTCGCGATGGTGCGCCCGCTGCCGGTGGTGTCTGCGTCTCTCCCGCTGCCCGACGCGTTGTCGCGGCTGCGGCGCACCAACAGCCACCTGGCGCTGGTCACCGGGCCCGACGGCAGCGTGACGGGAATGGTGGCGCTGGAGGATCTGGTCGAGGACCTGGTCGGCACCGTGCGCGACGGGACCCACCGTGTCTGACGTCGCCCTGTGCGCCCGGACCGCCGAACTGCTCGACGAAGAGGCCTGGACGGCCCGCGAGAGGGCGCACCAGCGTCGGGCCGACGCGTTCTGCGCCCCGCACCGCCGCCGGGCCCGCGCCGGCGAGAAGCACCCGGTCTGGGACTTCCTGTTCACCTACTACAGCCTGCGGCCCGGCCAGCTGCGCACCTGGCATCCCGGCTTCGGCGTGGCCCTCGTCGGCGCGCCGGCGCAGCGCTTCCTAAGACGGACTGGTTACACGCGTGACCACCACGTCGTGACGGTGAGCCCCGAATACCTGGCCGCGCGCATCGACACGGTCCGCTTCGTCGCCCGCCTGCTGCGCTCGACCGAGGCCCGTCAGGCGCGGCTGAACTGCTTCGGGCTGCACGAATGGGCGATGGTCTACCGGGCGCCGACGGTACGCCACGACGGCGTGCCCTTGCGGCTCGGCGCGGCGGGCACCGACGCGGTTGTCGACTCGATGCCGTTGCGCTGCAGTCACTTCGACGCGTTCCGCTTCTTCACCGAACCCGCAGCCCGGCTGAACGCCGAACAGCTCTCCCGGCGGCGCCAGGTCGACACCGAACAACCGGGCTGCCTGCACGCTTCGATGGATCTGTACAAGTGGGCCTTCAAACTCGGACCCCTGGTGCACTCGGAATTGGTGATGGACTGCCTGGCACTGGCTGCCGAAGCCCGCGAACTCGACATGCGGGCCAGCCCCTATGATCTCCGCGAATACGGATTCGAGCCGATCGCGATCGAGACACCGGCCGGTCGTGCCGAATACGTGCGGATCCAGCAAATCATTGCGGAGCGGGCGACGCCGTTGCGGGCCGACCTGGCCGATCGGTGCGAACGGCTTCTCGCCGCGGCCGCCGGCGGCGGCGGACCGGCAGGTTGCGAATAAGCCCGGTTACCGCTGGGTAAGCTGGAGCGACAGTTCTAGGAGGAATGATGACCGATCGCGTGACGGTGGGGAACCTGCGCGTGGCCAAGGTGCTGTACGACTTCATCAACAACGAGGCGCTGCCCGGCACCGACATCGAACCCGACACCTTCTGGTCCGGCGTGGACAAGGTCGTCGCCGATCTGACCCCGAAGAACGAGGAACTGCTGGCCAGGCGGGACGATCTGCAGGCCCGCATCGACAAATGGCACCGGCAGCGGGTCATCGAGCCGCTCGACCACGACGCGTACAAGGAGTTCCTGACCGAGATCGGCTACCTCCTGCCCGAACCCGACGACTTCACGATCACCACCGCGGGCGTCGACGACGAGATCACCACGACCGCCGGCCCGCAGCTGGTGGTGCCGATCCTCAACGCCCGCTTCGCGCTCAACGCCGCGAATGCGCGCTGGGGTTCGCTCTACGACGCGCTGTACGGCACCGACGTGATCCCCGAGGACGACGGCGCGGAGAAGGGCGAGAGCTACAACAAGGTCCGCGGCGACAAGGTCATCGCGTACGCCCGCATCTTCCTCGACGGCGCCGCACCGCTGGCTTCCGGTCAGTGGAGTGAGGCGACCGGTCTGCGTATCGACGACGGCCAGCTGCTCATCGATCTGGGTGACGACAACTCCGTCGGGCTGGCCACCCCCGAGCAGTTCGTCGGTTACACCGGCGAACTCGGAGCGCCGCAGTGGTCGGTGCTGTTGCGCAACAACGGATTACACGTCGAAATCCTCGTCGACCCCGAGTCGCCCGTCGGCTCGACCGACGCCGCAGGCATCAAGGACGTCGTCCTGGAGTCCGCGGTCACCACGATCATGGACTTCGAGGATTCCGTCGCGACCGTCGACGCCGACGACAAGGTGCTCGGATATCGGAACTGGCTGGGCCTCAACCGCGGCGACCTCACCGAAGAGGTGAGCAAGGGCGGTAAGACCTTCACCCGCCGGCTCAACGAGGACCGCACGTACACCACCCCGGACGGCGAGGGTGAGCTGACGCTGCCCGGCCGCAGCCTGCTGTTCGTGCGCAACGTCGGCCACCTGATGACCAACGACGCGATCGTCAGAACCGACGCCAACGGCCAAGAAGTCGAGGTTTTCGAGGGCATTCAGGATGCGCTGTTCACCAGCCTGATCGCGATCCACGGCCTCAAGTCCGGCGACGGTAACGGCCCGCTGGTCAACAGCCGCACGGGCTCGGTCTACATCGTCAAGCCGAAGATGCACGGCCCCGACGAGGTCGCCTACACCATCGAGTTGTTCGGCCGTGTCGAGGACGTGCTGGGGCTGCCGGCCAACACGCTCAAGGTCGGCATCATGGACGAGGAGCGGCGCACCACCGTCAACCTCAAGGCCTGCATCAAGGCCGCCGCCGACCGGGTGGTGTTCATCAACACCGGCTTCCTCGACCGCACCGGCGACGAGATCCACACCTCGATGGAAGCGGGTCCGATGATCCGCAAGGGCGCGATGAAGAGCACCCAGTGGATCCAGGCGTACGAGGACCAGAACGTCGACATCGGCCTGGCGGCCGGCTTCTCCGGCAAAGCCCAGATCGGCAAGGGCATGTGGGCGATGACCGACCTGATGGCCGACATGGTCGAGCAGAAGATCGGCCAGCCCAAGGCCGGCGCCACCACCGCGTGGGTGCCGTCGCCGACCGCGGCCACGTTGCACGCCATGCACTATCACGAGGTCGACGTGTACGAGGTACACAAGGAGCTGCAGGGCGAAAAGCGCACCAGCATCGAGCAGCTGCTGGCGGTGCCGCTGGCCAAGGAACTGGCCTGGGCGCCGGAGGAGATCCGCGAGGAGGTCGACAACAACTGCCAGTCGATCCTCGGCTACGTGGTGCGCTGGATCGACGCCGGTGTCGGATGCTCGAAGGTGCCCGACATCCACAACGTCGCGTTGATGGAAGACCGTGCGACGCTGCGTATTTCGAGCCAGCTGCTGGCGAACTGGTTGCGCCACGGCGTTATCACGCCCGACGATGTGGTGGCCAGCCTCAAGCGGATGGCCGCCGTCGTCGACAAGCAGAACGAGCAGGATCCCGAATTCAAGCCGATGGCAACGGATCCGGATCACAACATCGCGTTCCAAGCCGCGCAGGAGCTGATCCTGTCGGGTGCCGAACAACCGAACGGCTACACCGAGCCGATCCTGCATCGCCGCCGCCGCGAGTACAAGGCCGCAAACAGCGGTGCGTGATCCGGTGACCGGTCGGCGTCAGTAAGGGCGGAAGTGGGCAGGCACAGCAAACCGGATTCCGAGGACTCGCCAGGTGGGGGCTTCGGCGAGCGGCACGACGAGTCGCAGACCGAGCGTTTCGGCTACCTCCATGACGAACCGGACCGCGGGGACGCGGGGTACGACGCCGGCGCCGATTACGAGGACGGCTCCGACTACGAAGACGGCTCCGACTACGACGACGTAGACGACCCCGCCTACTCGGATGGCCCGGACTACACCGACGCGCCGGATCACACACCCGACTTCGAGGATGACGCCGGATCGGCCCCGCCGTCTCGCCCGATTCGCAGGCACAGCGGCGAGTGGGAGGGCGGCGAGTGGACCGGCAGCCACCGCGCGGTCACCGCGGGCAGGCGCGGCGTCAGCGTCGGCGTCATCGCGGCCCTGGTGGCGGTCGTCGTCCTCGTCGGCGCAGTCATCTTGTGGCGCTTCTTCGGTGACGCCCTGTCCGATCGCACCGATCAGGCGGCTGCGCGCTGCGTGGATGGCGAACTGTCCGTCGCGGTGGTGGCCGACCCGAATATCGCCGAACCGATCCAGTCGCTGGCCAACCGGTACAACGAGACTGCGGCCCCGGTGGCCGACAAATGCGTGAAGATCGGCGTCAAACCCGCCGAATCCGATCAGGTGGTCAACGGCTTCATCGGGCCGTGGCCGAAGGAACTGGGCGACCGCCCCGCGCTGTGGGTTCCGGGCAGCTCGGTGTCGGCCGCCCGGCTCGAGGCCTCGTCGGGTGCGCAGACGATCATCGACAGCCGGTCGCTGGTCACCTCCCCCGTCGTGCTGGCCGTCCGGCCGCAGCTCAAAAGTGCCTTGGCGCAGCAGAATTGGTCGACGCTGCCCAGCCTGCAGAGCAACCCGACGGCGCTGGACGGCCTGAACCTCCCGGGCTGGGGCTCGCTGCGGCTGGCGCTGCCGCTGACCGGCGACAGCGACGCGTCCTATCTCGCCGCGGAGGCGATCGCCGCCGCGTCGGCACCGGCCGGTGCACCAGCGAGCGACGGCACACGCGCGGTGAACACCATGATGGCGGGTCAGCCGAAGCTCGCGGACAAGAAGACTTCGACCGCGTTGGATGCGCTGGTCAAGGCGTCCGATCCGGCCGCGGCGCCCGTGCACGCCGTCGCCATCACCGAACAGCAACTCTTCCAGCGCAGCGCGGATCTGCAGGACGCCGCCAAGGTGGTGTCCGCGTGGTTGCCGCCAGGGCCCGCGGCGGTCGCCGACTATCCGACCGTGCTGCTGTCGGCGGACGGGTTGACGCAGGAACAGAAGAGCGCCGCAAGCGAATTCGCCCGATTCATGCGCAAACCCGAACAGCTCGCCGAACTGGCCAAGGCCGGGTTCCGCGCGCAGGGCATGACGCCGCCGGACAGCGACGTCGTGGACTTCGGGCCGGTGCCGGCGCCGCTGTCGGTGGGTGACAACGAGACCCGCGCGCTGCTGGCCAACGCCCTGACCGCCCCGGCGGCCAATCCGGCGGTGACGATCATGCTCGACCAGTCCATGCCTACCGACGACGGCGGACGACCTCGGCTGTCCAATGTCGTCTCCGCGCTCAACGCCCGTCTGCAGGCGTTGCCTGCATCGGCGGCGGTGGGGCTGTGGACGTTCGACGGCACGTCGGGCCGTTCGGAGGTGAGCACCGGACCGCTCAGCGATCAGGTGAACGGGCAGCCGCGTTCGGCGGCGCTGACCTCGACGCTGGACGGACAGTCCGCCTCGGGCGGCGGCGCGGTGTCGTTCACGACGCTACGGCTGGTCTACACCGAAGCGATGGCGAATTACCGTCAGGGGCAGAAGAACTCGGTCCTGGTGATCACGACCGGGCCGCACACCGACCAGACCCTCAACGGGGACGGGCTGCAGCAGTACATCCGCGGCGCGTTCGACGAGGCCAAGCCGGTGGCGGTCAACGTCATCGACTTCGGTTCGGACTCCGACCGCGCGACCTGGGAGGCGGTCGCCGAGATCAGCGGCGGCAGCTACCAGAACCTGGACAGCTCCGACTCCCCCGAGCTGACGTCGGCGATCACGAACTTCCTCGGCTAGCGTCGAGCAGGCTGAGCGCGGCCCGGCTGAACACATCGGGCACCTCGACCTGTGGATAGTGGCCGACGCTCGGCAGCTCGACGACGTCCGCGTGGGGCCGCAGTTCGCGCAGACCGTCGAGCACATTGCCCGTCGCGACCGGATCGTCGAGCGCCCACAAGAAGCTCAGCGGCTTGCCCCAATCACGCACGGCGCCATGCCATCGCGGCGCGAACTCCACACGCTCGTTGAGGTAGTAGATCAGCAGGTGCGCGATCCGGTTCCCGTCGTTGTGGGCCAGCAGCGCCCACTGTGCCTCGGCTTCCTCGCGGGTCAGCGGGTGCGCGGCGCTGAACAGCCTGCCGAACCCGCGGGCGAAGCCGCGTTCGTTGGTCAGCCGGGCGAACACCGGCCCGAGCGGACCGCGCAGGATCTTCTGCGCCGGCCGCAGGCTCGCCCGGTCCAGGAGGACGCTGCCGTTCGTCAGCACCGCCGCGCGCAGGTCGAAGGGCAGCTTGCCGTCGATGTCGCGCGCGAGCAGTTCGGTCGCCACCGACGTGCCCATGTCGTGGGCGACCATCACGACCGGGCCCGTCGTCGTCTCGGCCACCACGGACTGCACGATGTCGGCCTGCTCGAACAGGCTGTACCGGTGCGGGCGTGGTTTGTCCGACAGCCCGAAGCCGAGGAAGTCCAGCGTCACCCAGGCCCGACCCTCCAGGTGCGGCACCACGCCTCGGTAGTCGTAGGAACTCGACGGATAGCCGTGCAGCAGCAGGATCGTCGGGCCGTCGCCGGGGGCGCTGCGGACGAACACCTTCCCCGCCGCCGTGCTCAGCAGGCGACCGCCGTCCCGCCACTCCGCGACCGTCGGTGGTAGCACGCCAGCACTGTATCCGCCGAACGTGGGTTGCCGACACGAATTTCGCCGTCGGTGAGACGGTATGGCAGGCGTCGGTCAGGCGAACGCCTCCACCGGCGGACAGGAGCACACCAGGTTGCGGTCGCCGTACGCGCCATCGATCCTGCGCACCGGAGGCCAGACCTTGGGGCGGTAGTTCTTGCCCAGCGGATAGGCGGCCTGCTCGCGGGTGTAGGGGTGGTCCCAGTCCTCGACGAGGAGGGACTCCGCGGTGTGGGGTGCCCCGCGCAGCGGATTGTCGTCGACGGGCCAGGTGCCGTCGCCGACCTTGTCGATCTCGGCGCGGATCGCGATCATCGCTTCGCAGAACGCGTCGACCTCGGCGAGGCTTTCGCTCTCGGTCGGCTCGACCATCAGCGTGCCCGCGACCGGGAAGCTCATGGTCGGTGCGTGGAACCCGTAGTCCGCCAACCGCTTTGCCACATCGTCGACAGTGACGCCGGTCTGCTTGGTGATGGTGCGCAGATCGAGGATGCACTCGTGGGCGACCATGCCGTTCTCGCCGGTGTAGAGCACCGGGTAGTACTCGTCGAGACGGCGGGCGATGTAGTTGGCCGACGCGATGGCGGCCAGCGACGCGGCGCGCAGGCCGTTCGCGCCCATCATCCGGATGTAGGCCCAGCTGATCGGCAGGATCGACGCCGACCCGTAGGGCGCCGCCGAGACGGTGTGCTTCTCGGGAAGCTCGTCGGCCAGCGGATGTCCGGGCAGATACGGCGCCAAGTGCGCGCGGACCGCGACCGGACCCACGCCAGGCCCCCCGCCGCCGTGCGGGATGCAGAACGTCTTGTGCAGGTTGAGGTGGCTGACGTCGCCGCCGAAACGGCCGGGACGGGCCAGGCCGACGAGCGCGTTGAGGTTGGCGCCGTCGACGTACACCTGACCGCCGGCGTCGTGCACGGCCGCGCAGATGTCGGCGATGTCGTGCTCGTAAACCCCGTGCGTGGACGGGTACGTGATCATCAGCGCGGACAGGCGATCCGCGTGCTCGCTCACCTTCGCGCGCAGGTCGTCGAGGTCCACGTCGCCGTTCGCGCGGCACGCCACCACCACGACCCGCATACCGGCCAGCGCCGCCGAGGCCGCGTTGGTGCCGTGCGCGCTGGACGGGATCAGGCAGACGTTGCGGTCGGGCTCGCCGTTCTCGGCGTGATACGCCTGGATCGCGAGCAGACCGGCGTACTCACCCTGCGAACCGGCGTTGGGCTGCAGCGACACCGCGTCGTATCCGGTGATGCCGATCAGCCACTGCTCCAGATCCGCGATCAGCTTGCGCAGACCCGGAGTGTCGGAGGCCGGGGCGAACGGATGTTGACGGCCGAACTCCGGCCAGGTGATCGGCTCCATCTCGGCGGCCGCGTTGAGCTTCATCGTGCACGAGCCGAGCGGAATCATGCTGCGGTCCAGGGCGATATCCTTATCGGCCAGCGACCGCAGGTAGCGCATCATCTCGGTCTCGGTGCGGTACCGGGTGAACGCGGGATGGGTCAGGAACTCCGATGTGCGCGTCGCGATGCGGGGACCGTCGAAGTCCGCGTCGACCGGCGCCGCCGAGAACGCCGACAACACCGCCTCGACGTGCGCATCGGTGGTCGCCTCGTCACAGGCGACCGAGACGTGGTCGTCGTCGACAAGCCACACGTTGATGCCGCGCGCCTTGGCCGCGTCACGCACCGCCGCCGCCCGGCCCGGCACCTCGGCCAGCACGGTGTCGAAGAACGAGCGGTGCACGATCTGCACCCCGGCCGCCGAGAGTGCGGCAGCCAGCGCCCGGGCCCGCTCGTGCACGCGGTGCGCGATCCCGGTCAGGCCGTCGGCGCCGTGGTAGCTGGCGTACATCGCGGCCATCACCGCCAACAGAACCTGCGCGGTGCAGATGTTGCTGGTCGCCTTGTCGCGGCGGATGTGCTGTTCGCGAGTCTGCAACGCCAGCCGGTACGCCGGGGCACCGTCGGCGTCGAGCGACACCCCGACGAGGCGGCCCGGCAGCTGACGCGCGTGCTTGGCGTGCACGGCCAGGTATCCCGCGTGGGGTCCGCCGAATCCCATTGGCACACCGAACCTTTGGGTGCTGCCGAAGGCGACGTCGGCGCCGATCTCGCCGGGCGGGGTGAGCAGCATCAACGCCAGCAGGTCGGCGCCGATCGCGACCAGTGCGCCGCGGTCGTGGGCCTGGGCGACGAGATTGCTCCAGTCGACGACGGCACCACTGGCCCCCGGCAGCTGCGTGACGACGCCGAAGAACTCGCCCTCGGGTAGCCCCTGGGTCAGGTCGGCGGTGACGATCTCGATGCCGAGCGGCTCGGCGCGGGTGGCCAGCACGGCGGCGGTCTGCGGGTACAGGTCGGCGTCCACAGCGAGGCGGTTGGACGAGCCGCGCATGGCCCGATGCATCAGCGTCATCGCCTCGGCGGCCGCCGTGCCCTCGTCGAGCATCGACGCGTTGGCGACCTCGAGGGCCGTCAGGTCGGTCACCATGGTCTGGAAGTTGAGCAGCGCCTCGAGGCGGCCCTGGCTGATCTCCGGCTGGTACGGGGTGTACGCGGTGTACCAGGCGGGGTTCTCAAGGATGTTGCGGCGCAACACCGGTGGGGTGAGCGTGTCGAAGTAGCCTTGGCCGATCATCGACACCGCGACGGTGTTCTGGTCGGCCAGCGCGCGCAGTTCGGCGAGCGCCTCCTCCTCGGTGGCGGCAGCGGGCAGCCGATCGAGGCCCGGGGCCAGGCCGTCGGCCGAGAGCGCGTCGAGAATGTTGGCCGGCAGCGCCTTCTCGGCGAGCTCGTCGAGTGAGGAGACGCCGATGGCCTTCAGCATCGTGGCGACGGCGTCGGCATCGGGTCCGATGTGACGGTCGGCGAAGTTGGGCTGGTGGTGATCGAACACTCGGGCTACTCCAGATGCGTGCAGGCAGAGAACCGCTGGGTCCTCCCCCTCTGTCGTCGACCCGCTGCGGGTGCCTGAGAGATTCGGCGATCGCGACGGTGCGAGATTCGCCTTTCCCCATGGGCGGGCGAGCGCTGCTCACCGCTTTCCAGAGGCATCGGGGTCTCGTGCGGTCCTGGTGCCTGAGAGGTTGACGGAGAGGTGTTGCTCCTTCGGCGTCCGTGACTGGCCGTCACGAAACTCTCCCGCACAAGCGCGATGCGTTGGCCAGTTTACCGGTGGGTCCTGTCAGACCGCGAGCAGACGCGAACATGCCCATTTCGCGCCGGAAAGAGGCAAGTTTGCGTCTGCTCGCGCAGAAAGGTGGCTAGCCGATCTTGCGGTCGCGGTGCTTACGCCGCGACGCCAGCTCGTCCTCGGGTGCGGCGATCGACTCGCCGCCGTCGGCGCGTTCGCCGGGGAAATCGGCGATCGCGCCGGTCAACTCCCGCATGGCGCCTGACACGGCGATGCCGAACACGCCCTGACCGCCCTGCAGCAGGTCGACGACCTCTTCGGCCGACGTGCACTCGTAGACCGTGGTGCCGTCGGAGAACAGCGTGATGTTGGCCAGATCGCGAACCCCGCGCTGGCGCAGGTGGTCGACGGCGACGCGGATGTTGTGCAGCGAGATGCCGGTGTCGAGAAGCCGCTTGACGATCTTGAGGACCAGGATGTCCTTGAACGAGTACAGCCGCTGGCTGCCGGAGCCGGCCGCGCTGCGGATGGACGGTACGACCAGCGACGTCCGCGCCCAGTAGTCGAGCTGGCGGTAGGTGATGCCGGCGATCTGGCAGGCGCTCGGTCCGCGGTAGCCGACGAGCTCGTCGGGCACGGAGTTGTCGGGGAACAGCCCCGCCTGCACGGGTTCTTCGGTCGTCGCCGAGGCGTTGGTCGGTTCCGAATCCGCGGGGCCGCTAGCAGCAGTGAGGTCCAGCTGCTCCTGACGTGGCGTGTCTCCCACTTGTAGATTCCTCTCGCCGATCGAACCCGCGTCTGTGACCTCGCGTGGGGCACACATTTGCCAAGCCCGAGTGTGTCGAGCATACGCTTCTCGCCGTCCGTGGACTGCCCATCAGTGGTCCGGCTCTCAAAGTATGGCTGCCCATCTCGCCGATGGGGAAACCCCGCACCGCGTGTCGAAGTGACGAGACGTTTCCGTGACAAACCGTCACGGAGCCTGCCCAGGTCGGGCTAGGTCGCCTTGAAGTCGTCGGGTGAGACGCTGTCGAGGAACTCCTTGAACTTCTCGACCTCGTCCTCGCGCACCGCGCCCGCGGCCTCGTCGTCGTTCTCGTCCGGAATGATCAGGCCGGCCTCGGCCAGCACCGCTTCCTCGACATAGATCGGCACCCCGACCCGCAGCGCGATCGCGACCGAATCGGACGGGCGCGCCGACACCTTGATGTCGCGGTCGAAGATCAGGTCGGCGTAGAAGGTGCCCTCCTGCAGGTCGACGATGCGCACCTCTTTGAGCGAATGACCAAGCGCGGCAATGACATCTCGGATCAGATCGTGCGTCAGCGGTCGCGCCGGCTCGACACCCTGCTGTTCGAGCGCGATCGCAGCGGCCTCGGACTGCCCGATCCAGATGGGCAGATATCGGTCGCCGTTCGACTCCCTCAGCAGCAGGACCGGCTGGTTCTGCGGCTGCTCAACGCGAATGCCGACCACACGAACCTCACCCATCTGTGTCTGCCCTCCGCACCGAAGAAGCGAGCCTGATAGCCATCGCTTCGAGTCTAATCCTCAGCGATCCAGTACGTCGCGCACAGCCGACTTGATCAGCGATGTGTGCAAGGTGATTGCCAGGGCCGCCACCTCGCGTGCCAGGTCGTCGGCCCGGTCGCGCGCGCCGGCCTTGTTGCCCTTGACGATCGGCCCGGCGATCTGCGCGATCAGGTCGGACTGCCGGTCGGCCGCCGACCGGAACGCCCGCAGATGCCGAGGCTCGACACCGTAGTCGGCCAACGCACGGGCACACTGCGCGATCACCACGGAGTGCTCGTCGAAGAACCCACCCGGGCCGGTGGTGATGATCCCGGACTTCACGAGCGCGCTGAGCAGCTCCTCGTCGACGCCCGAGCGCGCCAGCAGGTCCTCCCGCGACAGCCGCACCTGCGTCGGGGCCACCGCCGCCGCACCCGCGGCGTTGTCGTCGCCGTCAGTGCCGTCTGGGGAGACCGGCACCAAACGCGGTACGCCGTACGCGGATCCATGTGACGGCAACTCACCGTCGGGCTGCGCGTCGAGCTGCGCCTTGATCACCTTCAACGGCAGGTACTGGTCGCGCTGGGCGGTGAGGATGAACCGCAGGCGCGCGCAGTCGTAGGCGGTGAACCGCCGATAACCCGACGCGGTGCGCTCAGGAGTGACCAGGCCTTCGGCCTCCAGGAAGCGAATCTTGGAGATGGTCACGTCCGGGAAGTCCGGTCGCAGCAGATCGAGGACCGCTCCGATCGACATCCCAGTGAGCGCGGGAGTGTCGGGTGCGCCCATGGCTACTCTTCGCGCATGCGCTGGTCGAGCACTAGCCGGCCTGACCGCTGTCGTCGTTCTTGGGCCCGGTGAGGAACACCAGGCGGAACTTCCCGATCTGCACCTCGTCGCCGTTGGCGAGCACCGCGGAGTCCACCGGTTCGCGGTTGACGTAGGTGCCGTTGAGGCTGCCGACGTCGACCACCTGGAACTCGCCGCCCTCGAGGCGGAACTCGGCGTGCCGACGGCTCACCGTTACGTCGTCGAGGAAGATGTCGCTGTCGGGATGCCGACCGGCCGACGTGGTGGGCTGGTCGAGCAGGAACCGGGAACCGGCGTTCGGCCCGCGCTTGACGACCAGCAGCGCCGATCCGGCGGGCAGACCCTCGACGCCCGAAACGGCGCCCTCGGTTCCCGCCGTGGCCGGGGCGTCCAGTTCGTTGAGGAAGTCCGCGCGGAAGACGGATGTCGTTTCCACGGTGACTTCGTCAGACGTCTGGTCGGTCCCAGAGTTCTGGTCGTTTTCCGTCACCCGCTGCTCCTAACTGGCTGCTGTGGCGATACCGCGTCTGGTGTCGACCGTACCGCGCGGCGAGCGTCGTTGTGCCCACCACCGCCGGATCCGCCCTAGTTGGCGTCCGGTCTGCAAAACCCTAACAACTCCGTCATTCCGACACCGTGCCGCGGTAGCCGTCGGCGTCCAGGAGCCCGCCCAGCCCTTCCTCCAGCGCCGCGGCATCGGCCTGCAGCTCGATCAGCCAACCCTCGCCGTAGGGGTCGGAGTTCACGAGCTGCGGACTTCCCTCGAGATCACCGTTGACCGCAACGACTTTCGCCGTGACGGGGGCGTAGAGGTCCGACACCGACTTGGTGGACTCCACCTCGCCGAACGACTCGCCGGCGGTCACCTCGGTGCCGACGTCGGGCAGTTGGACGAACACCACGTCACCCAGCGCCGACTGGGCGTAGTCGGTGATACCGACGCGCACGGTGTCGTCGCCGGTGCGCAGCACCCACTCGTGCTCCTCGGTGTAGTGCAGGTCGGCTGGGATTTCGCTCACGGCGCTCCTCGTAGGTCAGCTCATTTGACTGGCTGAGCGTATTGGCGCTGTTTCGGTTGCCGCAAGGCGGTCACGTCGACGCGCTCGGACTGTTGCACGGTCATGGTGCCGCCGACGCGTTCGACGCTGTCCATCGCGCCGCCGGGGATCGTCATCGCCGCGGCCAGGGTCGGCGGATCGCCAATGGCCAGAACCGAATACGGTGGGTTCATCGTGACGTCGTCGACCACCAGGGCGCCAGGGTTGCCAACGACCCAGGTGTCGACACCGACGCGCACCGCGGTCGCTGAGTCCGGTCCCCCGGCGCGGATCTCCATCGCCTCGGCACCGGCGTTGCGCAGCTCGTTGATCACGTCGAGCAGTGTTTCGGCCGGCACACCGGGCGTGGTGTCGGTGATGGTCAACGTCACGCCGGGCCCGGTCGCGGGCACGGTGCCGATCAGGATGGACAGCGCGGCCAGCCGGGCCTGGGCGTTCTCGATGGCCGCCTGGTCGCTGCTGCCCGACGCCTGCAGCTGGGCCAGGGTGCGCTGCAGATCGCTCAACTCGGTGTTGAGCGCGGCTTCGCGCTGCTGCAGCGAGTCCAGCAGCACCAGCAGGTCGGCGGGCCGGGCCGTCTCCAGCGAGTCACCGGACTCGTTCTGCCGGACCTGGGTCACGATCGCCACGCCGAGCAGCACGCACAGCACCACGGCCAGCGCCCCGAACACCACCTGCGAGCGGCCCCGACGCAGCACCCCGGCCACCCCGCCCGCGTGCAGCTCACCGATCTCCGGCGACGGCTCATCGCGCGGCAGTTCGTGACGGCCACCCGCCTGTACGTGGTCGTCGGGTTCGGAGTGCTGCGGTGTGTGCTCACTCATGGGTCACGCCTCGTTACGCGCCGAACAGCCTGCGGCGCAACGCCGCTGCGTTGCCGAAGATCCGGATGCCCAGCACGACGATGATCGCCGTCGACAGCTGTGTGCCGACGCCGAGTTGATCACCGACGTAGACGATCAGCGCGGCGACCAGCACGTTGAACACGAACGACACCACGAACACCTTCGAGTCGAAGATGCGCTCGAGATACGCGCGCAGGCCACCGAAGACCGCGTCGAGCGCGGCGACCACCGCGATCGGCAGGTACGGCTGGACGAACTCGGGCACGTCGGGATGGAACACCAGGCCCAGCACGACGCCCACGACCAGTGCGGCGATTCCGATCATGTATCTGACTTCATCGTGGTGTCACTGCCCAATCTGTTTGGCGAAGTTGACTTCTCGGACCGTGGCGGCGGGCAGCCGCAGGCCCTCACCGGCGCTCACGCTCACCCCGACGCCGTAGGAGGCCTCCAGCAGCCGAAGGCGCTGCAGGCCGGGGCTGCGGTCGAACACATCCTGCATCGCGTGCGGCGGTCCGATCGCGAGGACGACGTATGGGCTGCTGATCGGTTGATTGTCGACCAGGATCCCGCCGCCCGCCTGCCGGACCGTCACATTGGGGCCGATCCGCACACCGCCGACCGACAGCGCCTCGGCGCCGCTGACCCACAGTGAGTTGACGACCAGCTGCAGGTCGCGGTCGAGGATCACCTGTCTGCTGCCCGGCAGCCGTTGTTTGGACACGTCGCTCAGGTTGGCCGCCGACGCGCCCGGATCGGTCACGGTGATCGACAGCCCCGGCCCGATGACCGGGGTGGCAGCGGCGGCGAAGTTCGCCTCGTCGAGGCGGCTCAGCAGCTGCTGACCGCGCGCATCGCCTTCCAGGCGTCGACGCCGTTCGTCGTCCACCTCGGCCGCGAGGGCGTCGCGACGCTCCGCGGCGGCGGTGGTCTCGGCCTGCTCGGTGCGCACGCTGCCGGCCAGCACGTGCTGCGTCTCGCGGACGCCGGGCGCGGTGGCGCGCGCCTGGGCCACGGCGGCCGCGAACACGACGACAAGCAGCAGAGCGCCCGCCAGCTGCCAGGCCCACTGTTGCCATCTGGGCCGTTCACGACCGGCGGCCTTGGCCTCGGCGGCGGCCGCGTACCCCGGGTCGAGGTGATCGGTCAGCAAGGAGCGCAGCAGCGACGGCACCGGGATCTTCGTCGGTCGGTCCGTCCCGTGGGCGCGAAGGCCCGCGTCCGGGTCGTAGCCGCCGAGCGTCTTGCGGAAGCTCTGCGTCATCGCGGTGCCTTCGGCAGCCGGCGCACCACCATTCCGACCTGGATCAGGTACAGCAGGCCGGACCACAGGTACATCAGCAGACCCCAGATCAGAAAGCCCCACCCGATCGCGAGCACCACCCGGCTCCACGTGGCGTCCCACTGCCCCAACAGGATCAGCGGAAGACCCGACATCAGCGCGAACGTGGCGGCCTTGCCGATGTAGGTGACCGGCAGCGCGGTCAACCCGCGGCTGCGCAGCAGCGGCAGGGTGGCGGCGAGCACGGCGTCACGGCCGATCAGGGTGAGCACGATCCACCACGGCAGCGACCCGTGCAGCCCCATGGCGATCGGGATCGTGATCATGTAGATGCGGTCGACCGCGGGGTCGAGCAACTCCCCCAGCCGCGACGACTGGTTGTCGACGAGCCGGGCGATCTTGCCGTCGGCCCAGTCGGAGAACCCGGAGAACATCAGCACGGCCACCGCCCACCCGTTGGCGTGCACCACGAGCAGCAGCCAGAGGAAGACCGGCACCAGCACCAGTCGCACCGCGCTGAGCACGTTGGGCACGGTGAGCACCCGGTCGCGGGCCTGACCCGCCTCGTCCGGCGGCGAAGGCACCCGGCCATGCGCCTCGGTCATGGGCTAAACCTAGCGGAACACGCCCGGAAGGCTCAGCGCCGAGAGCGAGTCGTCGGCCAGCGGGTTGTCGTGCACCATGTACGTCCACGTCGAGGTCGGCCGGGCCAGCTTCGACAGGTCGACCCCGGGCTCGTCTTCGATCGACGGCGCCGTCTCGAACGTCTGCTGGGCCGCCTCGATGGCATCGGCTGCCAGCGACGCGAATGCGTCGACGGCCATCCGGTGGAACTCGTCAATCGGCGTCTGGTTGCCCAGCGCCCGCAGGTGGATGCTCTCCCGGATGTCGGCGAGGTAGGCCAGGTGGTCGGCCCAGCCGCGGTCGAGGTGATAGAGCATGATCAGCCGGCAAATCTTCTCGAGCGTGTCCTCGCCGAGGCGTTCGACGACCTCCTCGTAGCGCTTGGGCGACAGCTCGGCGAGCTCCTCGCGCGCGGTAGCGGTGCGCAACAACGTGTTTCGGCGGTCGACGATGATCGCGCGCTGCTGGGCGATCAGCTGGTTGTAGCGCCAGTTGTTGGCGTGGATGTCGAGCATCCGGCCTTCGGCGATGCGCTGGGCGTGATCGAGCAGGCTGGCCGCTTTCGGGCTGACGACGCGGCCGTCCTCCTCGGTCTCCATCGGCAGCTTGTTCGGGTCGAGGTGGGCGACCACGACGTCGTCCTCCCAGCTGGAGAAGAACACCGACGACCCGGGATCGCCCTGGCGTCCGGCGCGGCCACGCAGCTGGTTGTCCAGCCGCTCGGTGTGGTGGCGGCCGGTCCCGATCACGTGCAGCCCGCCGAGTTCGGCGACCTCGTCATGGTCGGCCTCGTCGGAGCCGCCGAGCCGGATGTCGGTGCCGCGGCCCGCCATCTGGGTGGACACCGTGACGCTGCCGAGCTTGCCGGCCTCGGCGATCACCGCGGCCTCCTCGGCGTCGTTCTTCGCGTTCAGCACGACCGCCGGGACGCCCGCCTTGACGAGTTTCTCGTGCAGCTCTTCGGATTCGGCGACGTCGCGGGTGCCGACGAGCACCGGCTGGCGGGTCTCGTGGATCTCCTTGATGTGCTCGACGATCGCGTCGTTCTTGGCCGCCGCGGTGACGTACACCCGGTCGGGCTCGTCCTCGCGGATGTTCGGCTTGTTGGGTTCGATCGGCGACACGCCCAGCTTGTAGAACTGCCGCAGCTGCTCACCGGCCGCCAGCGCGGTGCCAGTCATGCCGCACACCGTTGCATACCGGTTGACCAGCGCCTGGACCGTGATGGTGTCGAGCACCTCGCCGGTCTCGGTGGTCTCGATGCCCTCCTTGGCCTCGACGGCGGCCTGGAGCCCGTCGGGCCAGCGTTGCAGCTGGGCGATGCGGCCGCGGGAGGCGTTGATCAGGTGCACGGCGTCATCGCGGACGATGTAGTGCACGTCGCGCTGCAACAGCACGTGCGCGTGCAGCGCCACGTTGACCTCGGTCAGCGTGCTGGAGACGTGCTCTTCGGAGTACAGGTCGATGCCGCCGAGCTTGGCCTCCAGCTTCTGCGCGCCCACTTCGGTGAGGTGGACGTTGCGGCTGTCGGTATCGGTGTCGTAGTCGACGCCTGGCGTGAGTTCGCCGACCATGCGGATGATCTCGACCTTCGGGGTCTCGCGGTGGCTGGTGCCGGCCAGCACCAGCGGCACCAGCGCCTCGTCGACCAACACCGAGTCGGCCTCGTCGATCAGCGCCACGTCGGGGTTCGGCGACACGAGGTCGTCGACGTCGGTGACCAGCTGATCGCGCAGCACGTCGAACCCGATCTCGTTCACCGATGCGTAGGTGACGTCGCACTTGTAGGCCGCGCGCCGCTCCTCGGCCGTCGAGGCCTCGGTAATCCAGCCGACGGTCAGGCCCAGAGCTTCCAGCAGCGGGCCCATCCATTCGGCGTCTCGTCGTGCGAGGTAGTCGTTGATGGTGATGACGTGCACGCTGCGGCCGCCAAGGGCGTATCCGGCGGCGGCGATCGCACCCGAGAGCGTCTTGCCTTCGCCGGTGGCCATCTCGACGACGTCGCCGGCGAGCATGCGCAGGGCACCCAGGAGCTGAACGTCGAAGGGCCGCAGCGACGTTGTGCGCTCGGCGGCTTCCCTGGCAATCGCCAGGAACTGCGGGATGTCGGTCGCTTCGGCGAGATCCTCGAGGTTCAGCAACTTGGCGGCCTTGCGCAGCTGCTCGTCGTCGAGGGCCGCGGCCTTCTCGTCGAACTCCGCAGAACTGCGCACCTGCGCCATCGATTGCGCCTGGTCCCGGTCGGTGCTGGCGCCGAGCAGCCGCCAGAACCTATTGCTGACACGACCTGAAGTGCGGGTCTTCGTCTTCGCCACACCGCTACGGTACGCGCCGCCGTCCAGCGTGCTGGCGGTCAGTCGACCGTCCGGAAGTCGACGCGCACGCAGTCGGTCACCGGCGCGTATCCGAGCTTTTGGTAGATCGCGTTCGATGTCGGGTTGGCCAGCTCGGCGAACAGCACGACCTCCGCGTCGCCGCGGTCGAGCACGGCTTGCGGGGCGGCGGCGGTGACGGCCGACCCGTACCCGCTTCCCCTGCGGTTCGTCGGCGGGAAGACCGGGCCGATGCGCGACACCCCCGCCGCGGCCGCGCGCACCAGCGCCATGCTGACCGGCGCACCGGCGACGTCCGACAGCAGGAATCGGTCGCCCCGGTCGTCCACTGTGTCGCGATCGGCCGCCTCAGCCCAACGGGGCGCACCCGCCACACCGGTCGGTGGTTGGAGGTCGCCCAGGCGGTAGAGCCGCTCGTCGAGCACCACGGTGCCGGGCGGCCCGCCGTGCGACCGCCAGGCGTCGGCGAACGCGACGGCGGTCTCGCGAGAGCCGCGCACGCCACTCAGGTCGGGCAGCATGCGCACCAGATCGCTCGCGACGGCATCGGCATGCTCTGCGGGAATACCGTTGCACGCCAACGGGTATGGCGGCGTCTGCAGGGCCACCCCCGCGACGTCGGAGTTCTGCCACATCGAAAGCAGCAGCGCGTCATCTGGCATCGCGGACCGCAGGATCGTCAGCGCCACGGTGTTGGTGATCGGGTCGCGGCGGTATACCGGTTCGGCGATCGCCAAGAAGTCGTCGGCCGACTCGTGGATGCGCACCTGCATGGTTCCAGCATGGGCGTGAACGCCGTATGGGTCGAATGATTTTGGTCGCGCTCGCCCGACGGCGACCGTGCGCAAAGTGGTGAAAATTCGCGGCGTGTCGTGTGCAAACACGCAATGCTCGCGGGAATCAGGGCTAGGCCAGGTTGGAGCGGCGGGGGTAGGCGACGGTCGGATCGGTGAGCACGTTGACCACTGCCGGCAGCGCCGACGAGAAGGCCCGCTCCAGCGCCGGGCGCAACTCGGCGGGCGTCGACACCAACTCGCCGTGCCCGCCCAGGGCCGTCACCACCTCGTCGTACCGCGTTCCGGGACGCAGGTCGGCCACGACGGAATACCCGTAGATCGCCTCCATCGGATGCTTCTCGAGCCCCCAGATCCCGTTGTTGCCGATCACCGAGACGACCTGAATCCCGTGACGTACCAGCGTGTCCCACTCCATGCCGGAGAACCCGAACGCCCCGTCGCCCTGCAGCAGCACCACCTGGCGGTCGGGTCGGGCCAGCTTGGCGGCCAGGGCGTAACCGGGTCCGGACCCGAGGCAGCCGAACGGGCCGCTGTCCAGCCAGGCGCCGGGCACGTAGCTGTCGATGACGCGGCCGGCGTAGGAGCCGAAGTCACCGGCGTCGACCACGACGATCGCGTCGCGGTCGAGCATCGCGCTGAGCTCGGCGTAGACCCGCATCGGATGCAGCGGTGTGCGGTCGTCGCGCAGCTCGTCGGCCTCGGCGGCGCGCGCCGCGGTCTCGGTGGCGCGCAGATCGGCGATCCAGGGTTCGTGATCTCCGGCAGCCGCCGCCAGAGCCGACAACGTCGTGCTGACGTCGCCGTACAAGCCGGCCGCCACCGGTCGCGGATGCGGCCGATCGGGTGCGATGCGGTCGACGGTGATCAGCGCGGTGTCGGCGCCGAACACACCACCGAAGCCGAGCCGGAAGTCCATCGGCACGCCGATCACCAACGCAACGTCGGCCTGCTTCAACGCCTTTGACCGCGCACGGGAGAATGCCAGCGAGTGGTCGGCGGGTACCGTGCCGCGGGCCATGCCGTTCATCAGCACCGGGATGCGCCGAGTCTCAGCCAGATTCAGCAACGCCGTCTCGGCGTGGCCCCACCAGACGTTGGTGCCGGCCATGATGACGGGGCGTTGCGCCTCGGCCAGCAGGCGACGCGCGGCGGTCACGGCGTCGCCGTCGGCTTGGACGACCTCGCGCGATTCGTTCAGCGCGCCCGGGGCGCCGGGGTCGGTGGCCTCGCTGAACACGTGGTCGATCGGGAAGTCGACGAACGACACCCCCGAGGGCGCCCCGACCGCCGCCCGCAGCGCGTCGTCGACCAGGCCCGCGACCGCATCCGGCGATGAGGCGGTCGCGGCGAAGCGTGTCAGCGGCGCGACGAACGGGACGTGGTCGATCTCCTGCAGACTGCCCTGCCCCCACCGCAACGCCGGCGCGCGCCCGCCGAGGATCACCAGCGGCGATTGGTTCTGCTGCGCGGCGGCCATCGCGCTCATGCCGTTCGTGACGCCGGGCCCGGCCGTCAGCGCCGCGACGCCCGGCACGCGGGTCACCTTCGACCATCCTTCGGCGGCGAACGCCGCGGTCTGCTCGTGGCGGGTGTCGATCAGCCGGATGTCTTCCCTCCGACAGCCGTCATAGAGGGAGAAGAGGTGCCCGCCCGAGAGCGTGAAGATCGTGTCGATCCCGCTGGCGCGCAGTCGGCGCGCGATCAGGTGTCCCGCGTTCACCGGAGCGTCGCTGCCCATGGCCGCAGCTTACGCAGCCAGGTCGCCCCACAGCCCTGTTGCGCAACCGAGGCCCGCAAAGCGCGACGACTCGACGCGCATCGTTGGCCCTATGAACGGCCGCGTAAAGGTTGTCGCGGTACCTTGCCGGAGTGAATGAGGGAATGTTCACCCCGACGCTGGACTGGGGCAGTGAACTGTGGACTTCGCTGATATGGATCGCGCGCGGCTGGGCGATCGCAGCGGTGTGCACGTTGGTCATCCTGGTGCTCATCGCCAGGTTCACCACCTGGGGACGCCAGTTCTGGCGCATCACCGGCGACTATTTCAAGGGCCCGGAGAGCATCAAGGTCTGGCTGTGGCTAAGCGTGCTGCTGCTGTCGGTGATCGTCGGCGTCCGCCTGACGGTGCTGTTCACCTATCAGGGCAACGACATGATGACCAGCTTCCAGGTGGTGGCCTCGGGACTGGGCAACGGCGACGACGCGATCAGGAACTCCGGCAAGGACGGGTTCTGGATGTCGATGACGATCTTCGCGATCCTGGCCGTCCTGCACGTCGCGCGGATCATGCTCGACCTCTTCCTGACGCAACGATTCATGCTGGCCTGGCGCGTCTGGCTCACCGACCGGTTCACCGGCGACTGGCTGGACGGCAAGGCCTACTACCGCGGGCGGTTCATCGACGACACGATCGACAACCCCGACCAGCGCATCCAGCAGGACATCGACATCTTCACCGCCGGGGTCGGCGGCCTGCCGAACACACCGAACAACACCTCGACCGCCACGCTGCTGTTCGGCGCGGTCAACGCGGTGGCGTCGATGATCTCGTTCACCGCGATCCTGTGGAACCTGTCGGGAACGCTGACCCTGCCGCTCATCGGCGACGTGCCGCGGGCGATGTTCTGGATCCTGCTCGCCTACGTGCTGTTGGCGTCGGTCTTCGCGTTCTGGATCGGCCGGCCGATCATCTGGCTGTCCTTCAACAACGAGAAGTTCAATGCCGCCTTCCGCTACGCGCTGGTCCGGCTGCGCGACGCCGCCGAGGCCGTGGCCTTCTACCGCGGCGAGATCGCCGAACGCTCCGGGCTGCGGCGGCTGTTCGCCCCCGTCGTGTCCAACTACAAGCGCTACATCAACCGGATGATGGGCTTCTACGGCTGGAACCTGTCGATGGACCAGATCATCGTCGTGCCGCCGTATCTGCTGCAGTTCCCTCGCTTCTTCACCGGCGAGATCACGCTCGGCGCGATGAGCCAGACCGCGGCGGCCTTCGGCAACATCGAGCAGGGCCTGTCGTTCTTCCGCAACGTCTACGACCAGTTCGCCGGGTATCGAGCGGCGATCATCCGACTGCACGGGCTCGTCGTCGCGAATGAAGAGGGCCGCGCACTACCCGAGTTGACCACCACCGCCTGCGTCGACGGCACCGTCGAACTGTCCGGCGTCGAGGTCCGCACTCCCGACGGCAGGCAGTTGATCCGGCCGCTGGACATGCGGCTCGAAGTCGGCGAGACGCTGGTGGTCACCGGCCGCTCGGGCACCGGCAAGACCACGCTGCTGCGCAGCCTGGCGCAGCTGTGGCCGTTCACCTCGGGCCGGTTGACGCGCCCGTGCGGTCCGAACGAGTCGATGTTCCTGTCGCAGCTGCCGTACGTGCCGCTCGGCGACCTGCGCACCGTCGTCAGCTACCCCAACGAGGTGGGCGCCATCGACGACCGGACGTTGCAGAGCATGCTGCACAAGGTGGCCCTGCCGCACCTGGCCGATCGTCTCGACGAGGTCGACGACTGGGCCAAGGTGCTCTCACCCGGCGAACAGCAGCGCATCGCGTTCGCCCGAATCCTGTTGACCAAACCCAAGGCCGTCTTCCTCGACGAGTCGACGTCCGCGCTCGACGAGGGCCTGGAGTTCATGCTGTATCAGCTGGTGCGTACCGAGCTGCCGGACACCATCCTGATCAGCGTCAGCCACCGCAGCACCGTCGAGCAGCACCACACCCACGAGCTCGAACTGCTCGGCGACGGCGACTGGCGGCTGGGGCGCGTCGAGGGCGACGAACCGGCGAGGGTCTAGCGCGTCGCGGGGTGTCCACCCGCCCGCCGCGCTGCTTGTCTACCCGCCCGCCGCCCGAAGAACGACCCCTCGCCGAGCTGAGTTCCGCTGGCGTAGCCCTTGCCGTCGTGGGCGATGTTCGACGCGCACGCACCGGCCGCATAGAGACCGGCGACGACGGATCCGTCCTCGCGCAACACTTCTCCGTCGACGGACACCGCAAGGCCGCCCATCGTGAAGCCCGAGTACATCGCACGGCCCAGGGACAGGTCGAACGCCGCGAACGGGCCGGTGTTTTGTGCGGCGAGATAGTCGGGTTGCTTGTGGAAATCGGGATCCTCACCGCGCGCGGCGAACTCGTTGTAGCGGTTCAGCGTGGCGACCAGGTTGCCCTGCGGAATGCCCAGTGCCGCTTCCGCTTCCTCGAGGGTCTCCCAACCGTCGATGAACTTGATCAGCGGCATCTCCGGCATCTCCATGTGGGCCTCGTCGACGACGAGGTAGGCCGTCTGCTCGGGCTGCTCGAGCACGAAAGCCGAAGTGCGCGAATGGTAGGAGTCCTCGTTGACGAACCGCTTGCCGTCCTTGTTGACGATCACGCCGGTGAGCAGGATCTCGGGCGGATAGGCGGCGGCGGTGATGAACAGCTGGTCCATGTTCTTGGCCACCCCGCCGGCGGAGATGCCCATCCGGATGCCCAGGCCGTCGTCGTTGGGGTTGCCCAGGATGTAGGGCTCCACCTCGCCGTGGTGTCTGGTCTTGCGCTTCTGGCCGAGCGCCGGTGTGAGCTCGGCGACCATCTCCGGATTCATCGCGAAACCGCCGGCGGCGATGATCACCGCCTTCGCCTTGATCGCACTCGTCTCGCCGAAGTGCTTCCACCGCACCCCGACCACGGATCCGTCCTCGACGACGAGGTTGGTCACGCCGGTCTCGTAGCGGATCTGCACGCCGAGTTCGGCGGCACGCTTCACCAACAGCTCGATGACCATCGCCGCGCCGCCGAGTTCACCGGGCACCGGCACCGAGTGCCCGCGCGGGGCGGGCTTGGCCTGCTCGCAGAACGGCCACACCTTCTCGTTGCCGGTGTACGACAACCCCTCGGTGCCCGGCGGCACCACCACCTTGCCGGGGTAATAGCTGCGCTCGAACTGAAACCCCAACTCCTCCAACCAGTTGAAGTGTTCGACGCTGCCGTCGCAGTAGGCCCGGATCTTCTCGTGGTCGGGTTCGGGCGACACCGCTACGAGGTATTTGTACATCTCCTCGGCGCTGTCGTCGTGACCGGTGGCCTGCTGCACCGCGGTACCGCCGCCGAGGTAGAAGTGCCCGCCCGCCATCGCGCTGGTCCCGCCGGCGTCGGCGGCCTTCTCCAGCACCAGGACTCGCGCGCCCTCGGCGGCCGCGCTGACCGCCGCACATCCGCCCGCGATGCCGAAACCGATCACCACGACGTCGAACTCGTCGGACCACGACGCGACGTCCGCGGCCTCAACGGTGTCGGGAATCTCGCTGATGCTCACTGCTGCTCCTGTTTGATGTAGTCGAAGAATGCCCTGATCTCGTCGGGGATGCGGGCGATCTCGAGGTACGGCACACCGGGGGCCGCGACATAGGCGAACTCCATCCCGCCCGCCATCACCCCGCGCTGCACCGCCTCGGCGCCTCGTTGGGCCAGCGCCGCGTCCACGTCGTCGACCTCGACGCAGATGTGATGCAGTCCCGGCCCCGCGGTGTCGAGGAATTCGGTGTAGATGCTGCGCCCGCACACCGGCGTGATCAGTTCGAGCTGGGTGTCGCCGGCGTAGCTCAGCGAGATGTCGGCGACGAAGTCCGCCGGCTCACCGCGGTAGGTGCACGCATCCGGCGCGAAGTGGACGCCGGGCATGCGCACCCACTTCTTGGCGCCCAACAACGTGGTGAGCGCCTGTTCGGTGCTGTGGAGGTCCCGCGTCACCCACGCAATCTGGACAGGTGTCTGGGCAAGCATCGCGTCGAGGATATCCGCGGCCCGTCCGGTTGGCTAGAACGTGTTCTAGTTCAGGCCTCGCCGTAGTACGCCTTCAGGCAGCGATCGGCGGCCTGGCGTGCGGTCTCGGGATCGGCTCCGGAGGCGACGTTCGCCTGATACCAGGCCTCGTTGGACAACGCCAGGAAGCGGCGACCCTCGTCGGTGGTGACCCACTGCTGGCCGAAATCCGGATCGATCGCCTCGCCGGTCGACAGGTGCAGCGCCAGGCCGAGCACCATCGAATCCCAGCCGATGCCGACGGCGCCGGGGCCGAACTGCAGCGACATCTCGTCGCCGACGACCGCGATGTGCTCGATGACCAGCTCCGCCCGGTTCGCGCCCCGGCCCGCGACGTTGACCTCGATCCAGCTGGTGTTGCCGCCGTACTCCCAGGTGGCGGTGAAGGTCTTCGGCGGGTCACACGTCAGGATCGTTCCGCTGGCGTTGCCGTGCAGTTGATAGGTGCCGCCGACCTCGAGCTCACCGGAGATCGGCATCAACCATCGGGGGATGCGCTCGATGTTGGTGACGGCGTCCCACAGATCGTCCTGATCGGTGTCGTAGGCCTCCTTAATGGTGACGACGTGCGCCTCCCCCGCATCGATCGTGCGTTTCCCGACGGTGCGGGCGACCGCGTTGATCTGGTGGTCCACGTCGATCTCGGTCATGTTGCCTTCCTTCGTCGTTGTCGCTTCCCTCGCGCGATCTCGGTGCCGAGCGCATCGAGCCGCGGCGCCCAGAACCGGCGGAAGCCGGCGAGCCACTCGTCGGCGTCGCGCAGCGCTGCGCCGTTGACCGCGTAGAGGCGGCGCTGGCCCTCCGGCCGCACCGAGGTGAAACCGTTGTCCCGCAACACCTTCAGGTGCTGCGAGACTGCCGGCTGCGTGATCGCGAACTCGCCTTGGATGGTGGCGGCGATGGCTCCGGCCGCCAGCTCGCCGTCGGCGAGCAGCTCCAGGATCCGGCGGCGCACCGGATCCCCCAGGACGTCGAACGCGTGCACCCACTTAAATTAAAGCGCTAACTTATATAAGTCAATTCTTAACCATAGTCAGCGTGTGGATCACCAACTCGATCTGCAGGTCGAAGACGTCCGCGGGTTTGGTGAGCGTGTCGGGGCCGTACTGGCCGAACACCTCGAGGCTGATCGCGCCGATCAGCGTCGCCCAGCTCAGAAACCCCTTGGCGACCGCACCGTCGTCGCCGGAGAAGGAGAACTCCTCGCGCAGCGCCTCGAACTCCGACGACAACGGTTCGGGAACAACGGCTTTCGATTGAGGAATGTCGCCGACGGCGATACCGGCGGCGATCACGTCGAACAACGCGCCGACGACGCGAGTACCGGGTCCCACGGTGCGCTCCCGCGGCGCGCGGTATCCGGGCACCGGCGTGCCGTAGAGCAGCGCCCACGAGGCCGGCTGGTCGACGGCCCATCGGCGCGCGGCGTGCGCCATCGCGCGGAACTGCTCGTGCCACGGCGCACCGTCGTCGCGGGCGCGGTCCACGCAATCAGCGAGTTCGGAGTAGGCGTCGACCAGCAGCAGGGTCAACAGCTCGTCGCGACTGGCCACGTACCGGTATACCGCTGAGGACACCATCCCGAGGTCGCGGGCGATGGCACGCAGCGACAGTCCGGCGGCGCCCTCGGTCACCAGATGGCGCCGCCCGAGCTCGATGATCTGCGCCTCGATCCGCTGACGGCTCTCCGCTCGCTTGCCCATGCGCCGAGTGTGACACAAAACGAGATCACTGCTCTTGATTTCGTTCGACCCAAGTGGCAACCTGGATTCGAGAGCACCGCTCTCAGTACAAGGAGGCGATCATGACGACCCGCTATGACGAACCGACGCGACCCGCCCGCGCCGTCAACCGCATCTTCCGCTGGCTCGCCGAAGCCGGTATCAGCGTCGCCGGAACGAAAGCGCTGACGGTGCGGGGCCGAAGGTCGGGCAAGCGGCGAAGCGTGGTGGTCAACGTGCTCACCGTGGACGGGCGCGACTACGTCGTCTCACCACGCGGGAACACCCAGTGGGCGCGCAACGCCAGGGCGGCGGGAGTCGTCGAGGTCGGCCCGCGGTGGCATCGCCGCGAGGTTCGCGTCACCGAGGTGCTCGATGACGCCAAACCAGAACTGCTCAGCCGCTACCTCGACCGCTGGTTCTGGGAGGTCAAGGGACACGTCGCCGGCCTGACGCCCGACTCCTCACCAGACGAGCTGCGCGCCGCGGCGCCGTCGATCCCGGTGTTCGCGTTGGCGCGTTAAGGCAGCGAAACCGTGCCGACGGTGGCCGACGCGGCGGAGATGACGTCCTCGCTGGCCTGCTGGCTGGCCGTCTGCCAGGACACCGCGGCCGGATACTTGCCCCACGTGCTGTTGAACATGCCGATCAGCACCGCCCGGTTGTCGGGGGTCACCACGTACACCGGCCCGCCGGAGTCGCCCTTCTGGCTGACGACGCCGTTGGCCATCGTGAACCAGCCGTTGTTGACGGCTTCGACGTTGCCGCAGCTCTCGCCGGTCACCACGCCGAAGTGGCACACCGGCTGGCCGGCCGTCGGCACGACACCGGGGTCGGCCACCAGCACCTTGCCCCCCGGCAGGACGTTGTTGACCAGGACGTCGGGTGCCAGCGCGATCGCCTCCCAGTCGGCGATCTGATGATTGGTGTCGACGGTCGCGCCGTTCGGGGTGTTGTCGCGGAACACCGTCTGCATCCCGATGTGGTTGCCGTCGCGGTCGCGCACGGGTCCGCTACCGCGGCAATGCCCGGCGGTGAACGCGATCCGCGCCGCCGGGTCGACGTAGCCCAGCGTGCAGACGTTGTTGTCCTGGCGGATCTCCATGCCGGGGTAGACGACCACGCCGGGCGCCGCCTGGGCGGGCCCGGAGACAAGCGCAAGCGCAGCGATCGGAGCGGCCAACGCCGCCAGTACCGGTATCGAGTGTCGGCGCACTGTCGTCTCCGCTCGTCGAGCCGATGTAGGTCCGGTACCGGCGTGTTGTGGGCCGCTGAACCGGGCCGGGAGTCCGACAATCACCCCGACCAGGAGCAACCACTCGACGATGGTCCCGTCACTTCCCCATCGGTGAAGGTCACAGAGACGTTACGCTCCGGCCGCACTTTCGGCACGGGAGTACTACGAATCGAAACCGAGCCCCAACGCGTCCAGTGTTCGCAGGAAGACGTTGCGCCGGCCTTCGAAGTGGTCCGCGCGGTCCAGTGACCACCGCGTCGCCTGGATGCCGATGCCGGCCAGCGGCTCTGGCGGGAATGGCAGCGGACGTTCGCGCACCATCTGCAATTCGGTGCGTGGGGTGGGGCTGCCCTCCAGCAGGTCGAGGCAGACGTCGGCCGCGAACCGCGAAGCGCCCACGCCGAGCCCGGTGAACCCGTTGACATATGCGACGCGGCCGTCCCTGGCCAGCCCCCAGTGCGCACAGAACCGGGTGTTGGTGTCGATGGCGCCTGCCCAGCGGTGGGTGAACCGGACGTCGTCGAGTTGCGGAAAGGTGAGGAAGAAGTGCGCGGCCAGCCGGCAGTAGGTGCCGGGGCGGTCCTCGTAGCGCGGGCGCACTCTGCGACCGAAGTGGTAGACGGCGTCGTATCCGCCCCACACGATCCGGTTGTCGGTGGTGAGGCGGTAGTAGTGAAACTGGTTGGCGCAGTCGCCGATCCCCTGACGGCCGCGCCACCCGATGCGGTCCAGCTGGTCATCGGTGAGCGGTTCGGTGGCCAGCACGTAGTCGTACACCGGGACCGTGTGCAACCGGTTGCGCTTGAGCAGGCTCGGATACACGTTCGTCGCCAGCACGGCCCGCCGGGCCGTGACCACCGCCTGACCCGTCTCGACACGCAGGCCGACACCGCCTGAATCCAACCGCGTCGCGTTGGTGTGTTCGAAGATGCGCACGCCGGCGTCCCGGCATGCCCTGGCGAGTTCGAACGCGAGCTTGGCGGGGTGCACGACCGCGCAGCTCTCGGCGCTGAACAGGCCCGCGAGATAGGTCGGCGACGCCACCTCACCGCGCACCTCGGTCGTGTCGAGAAACTCCCCCGCGCCGTCGGCCGCGGCCTCCCGCAGCCACTCGACCTGGTGCGGCTCGGTGGCCACCGTCAACATGCCGGTGCGCTCCCAGTCGGTGTCGAGGCCCAGCTCCCCCAGTTCGGCCTGCATCCCGTCGAGGTTCTCCAGCCCCATCGCCTCGAGGACGTCGAACTCGTTGGGCCAGCGTGCCTTTCCGTTCTCGGTGCCGTGCGTCAGGCTGGCGTCGACGAAACCTCCGTTACGGCCGGAGGCCGCCCACCCCACTCGATTGGCCTCGACGAGCACGATTCGTTGGTTCGGGTCGCGTCGCGCGGCGTGCAGCGCGGTCCACAACCCGGTGTATCCGCCGCCGACGACGACCAGGTCGCAGGTGACCGGTGTGGTCAGCGCGGGGAATCGCGCACGCGCCGGGCCGACCAACTCGTCCAGCCACATGGACCCGAACGTGCTTGTCGCCAGGGAACGTTCGACCAGGCCGGCGTCGACCGGCGCGTCGAAGACGGTTTTCACACAGCGGAGATTACGGCGCGGGCACCCTCGACGCCGTTGGACGCCGCCGACGCCGCCCGGTGAACCGCGTGAGCACGGGCCCCAGGATCGCGAGCACGAACACGTACGGAGTCGCGACCGTGCTTACTTGTGGGATCGATGTTCCGACCAGACCGATGATGACGAGTGAGAACTCGCCGCGCGCGATGAGCGCCGTCCCCGCGCGCATCTGACCCGCCCTTCCCACCCCGTCGCGGCGGGCGGCGAATCGCCCGGTCGCCACCTTGGTCACCGCGGTCACCGCCGCGATCGCCAGGGCCATTGGAAGCATCGGACCGAGGTCGGCCGGATCCACCGAATATCCGATGGCGAGGAAGAATATCGCCGCGAACAGATCGCGAATCGGTGTCAGAACCGCGCGCGCACGTTCTGCAGTCTCTCCGGTCAGCGTCAAACCGACCAGGAACGCGCCCACGGCGGCCGAGGCATGCACGAACTCGGCCAGAGCGGCGACGACCAGCGTGAGTCCCATGATCCGCAGTAGCAGTTGCTCGTTGTCCGGATGTGTCACCAGCCTGCCGACGTGATGGCCCCACCGATACGAGACAGTGAACGCCATCAGCAACGCGGCCACGGCGACGGCCATGCCGATGCCCGCCTGCCACCAGGTCCCGCCCGCCGCAAGAACCGACAGCACCGGCAGGTAAGCCGCCATCGCGAAGTCCTCGAGTACGAGAACCGACAGCACCGCGGGTGTTTCCCGGTTACCGAGCCGACGCAGATCGGCCAGTAGGCGGGCGATGAGACCCGACGACGAGATGTAGGTGACGCCGGCCAGCGCGAGGATGCCGACGATGTCGAGGTCGAGCAGCCAACCGGCGATGGCTCCCGGTGTGGCGTTGAGCACGAGATCCACCCAAGCCGAGGGCAGGTGCCTGCGCAGGCTGGCTGTGAACTCGGTGACGGAGAACTCCAGTCCCAGCGTCAGCAGAAGCAGGACCACTCCGATGGACGCTCCGACGCGGACGAACTCACCTGCCGCCTCCGTCGCGACGAGTCCGCCCTCTCCGACGACCAGGCCGGCCAGGAGGTACAACGGGATCGGTGACAGCCCGAATCTGCGCGCGACACTTCCGAGGACGGTCAGCGCCAGGAGGATGACGCCGAGCTCAAGCAGCAGCGCCGTCGAGACGACCATCGGGTCAGCCTCGGGTCACGATGTTCTCGATACCTCGGATGCCGTCTTCGGTGCCGATGACGATGAGGACGTCTCCCGCGCGCAGCGTCTCGGTCGGCGAGGGCGATGCGAGCACATCGTCGTCACGGACGATCGCCACGACCGACGCGCCGGTGCGCGAGCGCGCGCGTGTATCGCCGAGCGGACGGTCGACGAACGGGCTGCCCGGCTCCACTACCGCCTGTCCGGCGTTGAGTCCGGGCACTTCGCGGGTGAGGTCGGCGAACCGTTCGGCAATGCGTGGTGCGCCGAGGATCTGCGCCAGCGCATCGGCTTCCTCCCGGTTGAGCCGGAACATGTGTTGCGCCTGATCCGGGTCGTCCATGTGGTAGGCGACGACGTCGAAGTCGCCGTTTCGACGTGCGACGACGCCGATGCGTTCACCGTCCTCCGTGTCGAACTCGTAGCGCAGGCCGACCCCGGGCAGCAGGACCTCGTGTACCTCCATGGCTCCATCCTGCTGGCAGGAGCGCCGAGTCAGGCGCTAATCGCCTCCGATTTTGTCACTGCGTCGCGGGCCTGCGCCGGTACCCAGCCGGGCGGGCCGAACATGTAGCCCAGCTTGTCGCGCCATCGCGGCGCCCGGCGGACATCGCGGACGATCGCGACATACTCGTGGGTCTGCAGCGTCCAGATGTTGTAGGTGTCGACCTGTTTGGTCAACCCGTAGTGCGGGCGCACGGTCTCGGCCTGGAAGCTGCCGAAGAGGCGATCCCAGACGATGAAGATGCCGCCGTAGTTCTTGTCGAGGTACTCCTGGTCCATACCATGGTGCACCCGGTGGTGCGACGGCGTGTTGAAGACGAATTCGATTGGGCGCCAAAGCTTGTCGATGCGCTCGGTGTGGATCCAGAACTGATAGATCAGGTTGATCGAGAAGCTGGCGAACACCATCCACGGCGGCACGCCGAACAGCGGCAGCAGCGCCCGCAGGAACACGTCTCCGCTGATGTTCCACTTCTGGCGCAGGGCGGTCGCGAGGTTGAAGTACTGGCTGGAGTGGTGTGCCTGATGGGTGGCCCAGATGAGCCGAACCCGGTGCGCCATGCGGTGATAGACGTAATAGAGCAGGTCCACCCCGACGATCGCGATGACCCACGTGTACCAGGCGCCGGCGGGCAGCTGCCACGGTGCGACGTAGGCGAACAACGCCGCATATCCCAGCAGCGCAATGAAGTTCAGCACCCCGCTCGTGCCGATCGAGACCACACCCATCCAGATGCTGGCCCAAGCATCGGGTCGGTGATACGCCCCGACCGGTGCGCGCTCGGCCTCCTCGTGTGCCAGCTTGCGGGCGGCCGCCCATTCGATGATCAGCAGCAGCAGAAAAAACGGCACCGCGAACATCACGGGGTCGTGCATCAACGGTGGCAATACGTGCGCGAAGGCGCCACTCACATCCACGTCACACCTCCGGCCAAAGCATACGACTCACCGGAAGCTCAGCACCTGATCGCCCCAGGCGGTGCGCAGATCGCGATCGAGGTCGTCGACCACCCGGTCCTGGGCGTCGATGAGCAGGGTGGCGCGGTCAGATGCGCGATAGGGCCGCCACACCGGGTCGCCCGCCGATCCCGACGGTGTCCCGTCGACGGCGAAGCTCAACCAGCGCCGCCGGATCCGCGCCGACACCGTCTTACCGGCCTTCAGACCGCCCAGCTTGAAGGTCGGGTCCTTCGGGCCGGCGACGAGATTGCCCCAGACATAGGGCAGTTCGGTGGCGTGGGCGGCGCCCAGGCGCAGCAGCCGCAGCATCGGGGTGGCGAAGTCGAACCGGTACAGATAGACGGGCGCGACCTCGCGGTGGCCCTCGGCGAACCAGACCGACGGCATGCGGAACCCGATGTCGCGCGCGACGCCCAGTCCGATGGTCTTGCCCCGCCCGCGGTAGGCGGCGCGGATCTGCTGTTCGTCGGGGAGCCGCAGGTCGGGTTGTTCGGCCGCGATCTCGGCGAACATCGCTCGAATGGCCGCCGGGGTGATCGGCATCAGCGGCGATTTCATCCAGCGGAACAGCGCGGCTTCGTGCTTGTTGGTGCCGATGATCAGCGGTACCGGATGCGTACCGCCGTCGCGGGCGAGCTGGACCGGATGCGCGGGCACGATGTCGCCGTCGATGATCGGCGCGAACGCCAGCGTGCCGGGGGTGCTCGCCGGGATGTGGTCGAACACCTTCTTCGACGCGGTCATCAGCGCAGGGGTGGGCACCGAGGTCAGCCGGTCGGCCTCGCCGGGGCCGACGCCGAGTTCTTCGAGCAGAAGGGCGGCCACGCGCTGCGAGCGCTCGCGGTCGTAGACCGAAGTCGCCGGCGAACTCTGCGCGATCGCCGCGCCGAACAGCCCCTTGGCGGCCGGGCTGGCCAACAGCGTGGTGATGATCCCCCCGCCCGCCGATTCACCGAAGATGGTCACGCGGTCCGGATCTCCCCCGAAACCGGCGATGTTGTCGCGCACCCACTGCAGCGCGAACAACACGTCCCGCAGGCCGAGGTTGGTGGCGAAGCCGTCGCCCATCGCCGACAGGTCCAGGAAGCCCAGCGCACCCAAGCGGTAGTTCACCGCGACGATCACGGCGTCGCCGTCGGCGGCGAGCGCACGACCGTGGTACAGCGTCTGCGCCGACGAGCCGAGGACATAGGCGCCGCCGTGCACCCACACCATCACCGGTTTGCCCGCACCCGGTTCGGTGTCCGACGACGCCCAAACGTTGAGGCTCAGGCAGTCGTCGCCCTGCGGGGCGCCGAGGTCGATCGGGATCCGGGGATCGGTCGGCTGCGGGCAGACGGGGCCGACCCGGGTGGCGTCGGCCGGTTCTGACCAGCGTTGCGGCGGTTGCGGCGGTCGCCACCGCAGCTCACCCGCGGGCGCAGCGGCGAACCGGACTCCCTTCCACACCTTCACGTTGCCGTCGTCGGTCCCGCGGACCGGTCCGTACGCGGTGTCGACGACGAGCGCGTCGTCGGTGCGACGCGCCTCGGCGGTCACGCGGCCTCGACCTCGTAGGACATGGGACTCCTCAGTTCGATGAACACAGCGAATTCAGGCTACGCGGGGCGTCGACCAGCCCATCCGATCGCCGTGTCCGCAGAGCCGCGGCCACCGAGGTCGGCTAGCTTGATCGCGTGCAGAGGTGGGCGTTGCTGGCCGGAGCGATCGTCGTCGAGGTCGCCGCCACGTTGTCGTTGCGGGCGTCCCAGGACCACTCGGCGTGGCTTCTGGTCGTCATCGCGGGCTATATCGCGGCGTTCACGTTCCTGACCCTGGTGCTGCGGGCCGGGATGCCCGTCGGGGCGGCGTACGGGATTTGGGGCGCGGTCGGCACCGCGGGGACGGCAGTGCTGGCGGCAATTCTGTTCAACGACCCGTTCACCTGGCCGATCGTCGCGGGCATCGGCCTGATCATCGCCGGTGTGCTGCTGATCGAGTTCGGGTCGCACCGGGCGGTCGAACCGCGGTGATGTACTGGGCGCTGGCGGGCGCGATCGTGCTCGAAGTCGTCGCGACCTTGTCGCTGCGCGCCTCGGAGGGGTTCCGCAAGAAGGCGTGGATCGCGCCGGTCGCCATCGGCTATCTGGCGTCGTTCTATCTCTTGTGGCTGACCCTGGCGCTCGGCATGCCGGTCGGCATCGCCTACGGCGTGTGGACGGCGTGCGGCGTCGCGCTGGTCGCGGTTATCGCCCGATTCGTGTTCACCGAACCACTGACCTGGCTGATGGCTTTGGGCATCGCGCTGGTCATCGGCGGCGTGCTCACGATCGAACTGGCCGCCGTCGCGCACTGAGCACGCCCGACAACGCGACGACCAGGACCCCGGCGATCGGCACGGTCAGCAACCCGATGCGCAGGCTCGTCGCGTCCGCGATCACCCCGACGAGCACCGGGGCGCCGAAGAACCCGATGCGCATCAGCCAGGTCAGGATCGTCAGCCCACTACCCGGTCGAAGACCCGGCAGCTGGTCGGCGGCGTGCATGGCCGACGGCACCAGCGTCGCCACGCCGAACCCCGCGAACGCGAAACCCGCGATCGTGCCGGGCACCGACGGGAACGCCAGCGCGAAACCCATGCCGACCGCGGTGATCACGCCACCCGACCGGACCACGGCGCGGGTGCCGAACCGGTCGACCAGCCGGTCCCCGAGAAGCCGCCCGATGAACATGAAGGTGACCGCGGCGATGTAGCCGGTCACCGCGATCGGACCGGGCGCACCCAGCGCGTCCCGCAGATACACCGCGGCCCAGGAGCTGCCCGAGTCCTCGACCGTCGCACCGGCCACCGCAATCAGCACCAGAGCCAGCAGCACGGCGTACACCGCCAGGCCGGCGTCACCGCCACCGCCGGTGCGTGCCGCCGGGTCGGTGTCGTGATCGGCGCCCGGCAGCAGATAGCGGTAGGCAACGAGCACGACCGCGCTGCACAGTATCGCCGAGAAGCCGAGGTGCACCCCGCGCGAGATGCCCAGCGCGATCGCCGTCGCCCCCATCAGGCCGCCGATGATCGCGCCGGCGGCCCACACGGCATGCAGCGAGTTGATGATCGAACGACCGTAGATGCGTTGGACCCGCAGCCCGTGCGCGTTCTGCGCGACGTCGGTCACCGAATCGCTGGCGCCGGCCGCGAACAGCCCGGCGGCGAACAACACCGCAGAAGGGGCCACGCCAGCGAGCACGACGAACACCCCGATCCCGATGGTGCCGAGAACGGCGACCCGCGACGAGCGGTAGCGGCGGATCAGCGCCGCCGCGGTCAGTCCGGCCGCCAGGGCGCCCGCGGAGAACGCGGCGACGGCGGCGCCGTACGCCGAATTCGACAGCCCGAGATCGCTCTTGATCTCGGGGTACCGCGGCAGCAGGTTGGCGAAGACGGCACCGTTGGTCAAGAACAGCGCTGCCACCGCGATCCGCGCGCGCCGGCTCTGCACGTCGGCCGTCTCCTGTCGGTCGGCCGTCATATCGGCCGACCCTACATGCGCTCGAGTGCGGTGTTGAGTTCACTCAGATCGGGTATCAGCGAGCCTGTGACGAGACGTGCCGACGGCTTCCGGGCAAGATTGGCGACATGACAGAGCCCGCCGCGTCGCTAGTGGAGTTGGCGCGACGCTACGGTGTCGCAACCGATTACGAGGACTGGGCGGGCCGGCGCATCGCCGTGGCCCCCTCGACGCTGATCTCGGTGCTGGCCGCGCTGGGAGTTTCCGCCGCCACCGAGGACGATCGCGCCGCCGCGCTGGCCGCGCACGACCGCGAGTACTGGGAGCGCCGCCTTCCGCCGACGATCATCGGGCGCGCCGGCGCCACCTCGACGTTCTGGGTGCATGTCACCCACGGCAACCCGGTCTCGCTGCGGATCCACCTCGAGGACGGGTCCGTGCGCACAGACCTGCGGCAGCTCGAAAACAACAGGGCACCATATGATTTGGATGGCAGACTAATCGGTGAGGCGACCTTCCAGATGCCCGCCAACCTTCCGATCGGATACCACCGCCTCGAGCTGCACGCCGACGATCGAGCGTTCACCACCGCGCTCATCGTCTCCCCCGCCACGCTGGTCCCGCCGTCGGGCAGGCAGTGGGGGCTGGCCACGCAGCTCTACAGCGTGCGTTCCGAAAGATCCTGGGGCATCGGCGATCTGACGGACCTGACCGACCTCGCGGTGTGGTCGGCCGCGACCCACGACGCGGGATTCATCCTCGTCAACCCGCTACATGCGGCCGCCCCGGTCGCACCGATGGAGCCGTCGCCCTATCTTCCGACATCCCGCCGCTTCGTCAATCCGATCTATTTGCGGGTCGAGGCGATCCCCGAATACGCCTACGTCCGGCGCCGCAACCGAATACGCAAGTTGCGCGAAGGTGTGCAGTCTCGCGCCGACCGCGCCGATCAGGTGGACCGCGACGCGGCGTGGAAGGTGAAGCGCTCGGCGCTGGAGGCGGTCTACGAGGTACCGCGTTCCGCGGGGCGCGACCTGGCTTATGCCGCCTACCGGGCGCGCGAGGGTGCGAGCCTCGACGACTTCGCCATCTGGTGTGCGCTGGCCGAACGCCACGGCGCCGACTGGCATCAGTGGCCGCGCGAACTACAACACCCGGCCAACCCCGCCGTCGCGGCCTTCGCCGCCGAGCACGCCGACGCCGTCGACTTCCACCGCTGGCTGCAGTGGCAGCTCGACGACCAGCTGACCGCGGCGCAGGCCACCGCGCTGCAGACGGGTATGGGCCTGGGCATCATGCACGACCTCGCGGTCGGCGTGGACCCGAACGGCGCCGACTCGTGGGCGCTGCAGGACGTGCTCGCGCTCGGGGTCACCGCGGGCGCGCCGCCCGACGAGTTCAACCAGCTCGGCCAGGACTGGTCGCAACCGCCGTGGCGCCCCGACCAGCTCGAGAGGCTCGCCTACGAACCGTTCCGCGCGCTGGTCAACGCCGTCCTTCGGCATGCGGGCGGGGTTCGCATCGACCACATCATCGGGCTGTTCCGGCTGTGGTGGATCCCGAACGGGTCCCGACCCACCGAAGGCACCTACGTGCGCTACGACCACGAGGCGATGATCGGCATCGTCGCGCTCGAGGCTCACCGCGCGGGCGCCGTCGTCGTCGGCGAGGACCTCGGCACCGTCGAACCGTGGGTGCGCGACTACCTGCACGAGCGCGGATTGTTCGGGACGTCGATCCTGTGGTTCGAAGCCGACCGCGACGGGGACGGCGGGCCGCTGCCCGCCGAGCGCTGGCGCGAGTACTGCCTGTCGGCCGTCACCACCCATGACCTGCCCCCCACCGCCGGCTACCTGGCCGGCGAACACGTCCGCCTACGCGACCAGCTCGGGCTGCTGACGCGCCCCGCGGCCGATGAGCTGGCCGACGACCGTGAGCAACAGAAGCGTTGGCTCGACGAACTGCGCCGTGCCGGCCTGCTGGGCGACGCCGGAGATTCCGACAGCGCCGAGATCGTCGAGGCGCTGCACCGCTACCTCGGTCGCACACCGTCGCGGCTGCTGTCGCTGTCCCTGGCCGACGCGGTCGGCGATCTGCGCACCCAGAACCAGCCGGGCACCACCGACGAGTATCCGAACTGGCGGGTGCCGCTGGCCGGCCCCGGCGGTAAGGAACTGCTGCTCGAAGACGTCTTCGCCGATGTCACGGCGCAGCGGCTCGGCGAGGTCATGCGCGACGCGGTGCGCCCGCAGGTGTAACGCCGGCGGCTTCTGCTCCGGTTTCACATTCGTCACGCCTGCGATATGTTCGCACCGCAGCGACCTGAGGAGATCACGTGAACAAGCTTGTTGTGCTGAGCGGCGGGCTCGCAGCCGTCGGTTCGGCGGCGCTGGTCGGCGCCGGGATCGCGATGTCGCAACCCAGCCTCAACGTGGTCGGCGAGCCGTACAACCGGGCGCTGCAGATCCTCAAGACCCAGGGCATCAAGGCCTACTTCGGCGGTTCGGTGGGCAGCGTGCTGCCTCAGGCCGAGTGCCTGGTCGACCAGCAGAAGATCACCTCGGGCGGGCGGATGCTGCTGATGCTGGACTGCAGCCAGAAGGCGGCGGACCTGATCGCGGAGCAGGCGCCCTCGGGCGGTCCGACGGTCGGCCGCAACGGCATCACCACCGTGACGCCCACCCCCGTGGTTCCGATTCAGGGCGCACCCGGCGCGGGCACCCCGCCACCGGCCCCGGTCGGCTGACCTACTAGCCCTCAACCATCTGACGCAGGTTGGTCAGCGTTCGGCTCATCGTGCGGCCGACCTGGCGCGCGGCCACCCGATCGGCGATGAGCCCAAGCAGGTTGCCCGCGGACTCGTAGGACAACCGGAACGTCACCTTGGTGCGCCCGTCGCCGGTGTCGCGCAGCCGGAAGCGGCCGCGTTGGGAGACCCCGGTGAGTCCGATCCACGACACCTCGCGCGGCGCGTCGAACTCGACGACCTCGACGGTTCCGCCGATCGGCACCGAACCCACCTTCCAGTGCACCGTGTACCGGGATCCGAGACCGGCGGGGTCATCGCTGCGCGTCTCCCAGCGTTCGAGGCTGGCCATGAACTCCGGATAGCACCCGGGGTCGCTGACCACCTTCCACACCTGGTCGCGGTCGGCGTCGATCACGCACTGGCGTTGCACTCTCATGGTTCAGCCCAATACCGGGAAGCGTCGTTCGGCGGCCAACCTGTCGACCCCGGCCTGCAGGCTGGTCAGCACCTTGTCGTTGATGACGTCGTCGTCGCTGGCCGCGATGTCCTCGGCGTCGATAGGGTCCTGCACCTCGATGGAGATCTTCGTCGGCAGCGGCAGCCGGGGGATGAAGTCGCTGACGGTCAGCCCCCACGGCGGGGCGAACAGGATGGGCACGCTCTTCAGGCGGGCCAACCGGTCCACCATCAGCAGCCGCGCCAACCACTGACCCCGGTCGAGGAAGAGCGCGGCCTCCTGACCGCCGACGCTGGCCACGGGCACGATCGGCACACCCGCCTCGCGCGCGAGCTTCACGTAGCCCTTGCGGCCGCCGAAGTCGACCTCGTGGCGCTCCCACGAGGGCCGGAACACCTCGTAGTCGCCGCCCGGATACACCAGGAGCGCGCCTCCGGATTCCAGGGCCAGCTTCGCGTTGTCGTGGTTGGCGGCGACGGTGCCGAACTTGCGCAGCGAACCCAGGCCCGGCATCGAGACCACGAGGTTGTGCGCCAGTTGATAGAACGGCCGCTCGACGCCGAAATACGAGCTGAAGGCCAGCGTGAACACGAATGTGTCGGGCGGCAGGTTCCCGCCGCTGTGGTTGCCCACCAACAGCACCGGGCCGTCGGCGGGGATGCGGTCCAGGCCGCGCACCTCCGCGCGGAAGTACAACGACGCCAGCAGCCACAGTCCGGGCAGTTGCTCACGGATGTAGTCGGGGTCGCGCTGGTCCAGGTCGGCCTTGGGTACCCGGGCGGACACCTGCTGTTTGGCCCACCCGAGAACGTCGTCGATCCCCACCATGGACACAGATATAGACATCGCCCGCGAACCTGAAACCTGTTGGAGCACCGCCGCACGTAGACTGTGCTCCACGAAGGAGGAGCCGAGATGCCACAATCGCCGGCCCGTTCCACGGCTCGAATGCCGGCCCAGCCAACGGCTCATTCGCCGGTTCCGCCGGCGGGCCCCTTACGTCCGCGCCGCTTCGCACATGAGGTGGACCCGGGCCCCGTCCAAATCCAGGCCCGCAAGGTGCATTTCGACCTGACCGGCGTCCCGCTGGAGTGGATCCCCGGCCACCCGGTGGCCTCCACCATGATCAACCTGTTCAACGTGGTGCTGCCCGCCGCCGAGCACTGGTTCGTCCGCACCTACAACGAGGCGCTGCCGCTGGTGCGCGATCCCCAGCTGGCCGACGACATCCGCGGCTTCATCGGCCAGGAGGCCACCCACGCCGCGGCCCACGACGACGTCATCGAGAATTTCCTGATCGGCAACGGGGTCGACCCGAAGCCGATGCTCGACCTCGTCGGCTACATGTTCGAAAAGGTACTGGCGCCAAAGCATTTCGACGATCCCCAGCGGCGCCTGAGCAACCTGTGTGAACGGCTGTGGCTGATCGCGGCCATCGAGCACTACACCGCGGTGCTCGGCGATTTCGCGCTGAACTCGACCTGGGACGACCACGGCGCGCACCCCACCCTGGTCGACCTGTTCCGCTGGCACGGCAGCGAGGAAGTCGAGCATCGCTGCGTCGCCCACGACGTCGCGGTCTACTTCCACGACAGCTACCCGGACCGGATCCGGGCGATGACGGTCGCCGCGACGGCGATCTTCACGTTCTTCCAGCGCGGCACCTGGTATCTGCTCAAGACCGACCCGAACAGCGACATCGGATGGCTGCAGATGCAGCGCCTGCGGATGCAGGACTCCGAACTCGGCTTGCTGCCGAAGTTCCGGACCCTGTTCGGGGCGAACACCCTGTCCTACTTCCGGCCCGGCTACTCGCCCGAGGACATGGGGTCGACCGCACAGGCCGTGGCCTACCTGGCCACCTCACCCGCCGCGCGCGCCGCACACCGGTGATGGGACTGCGGGAGCGCTACCGGCAACTGCCCGCCCATCCGCTGCGGCCGGGGCGGCGCTACATGCTGATCGGCGTCGCGGACGCCGTCATCAACGGGATGGAGGCGCTGGCCGGCGCCGTGCGCCGCGTCGCGCCTCCCCGCGAGCTCGACCGCACCCACCTCCTGCGAGTCGCCGACCGGCAGGTGGTGGCGCGCGACGAGAACGTGGTGGCGTTGACGCTGGCCTCCGCCGACGGCCGACCGCTGCCCCGATGGCATCCGGGCTCGCACATCGACATCACGCTGCCCAGCGGGCTGGTGCGGCAGTATTCGCTGTGCGGTGATCCGGCCGAAGCCGACCGCTATCGCATCGCGGTGCGGCGCATCCCCGACGGTGGCGGCGGCTCGATCGAGGTGCACGAGGCACTGAGCGTGGGCGCGACCGTCACGACGCACGGACCCCGCAACGCCTTCCCGGTGACCGTGCCCGGCCACGGTTCGCCCACCCGGCGGCTGCGGTTCATCGCCGGCGGCATCGGCATCACCCCGGTTCTGCCGATGCTGCGCCTCTCGCAGGGTCTCGGCGTGGAGTGGTCGATGGTCTACACCGGGCGCAGCCGCGACAGCCTCCCGTTCGTCGACGAGGTCGCTCGCTTCGGCTCTCGCGTCCAGATCCGCACCGATGACGCCGACGGGCTGCCGAGCGCCGACGACCTGCTCGGCGACTGCCCCGCCGGGACCGCGGTCTACGCCTGCGGGCCGGCGCCGATGCTGACCGCCGTCCGTGAGCGCCTGGTCGGCCGCGACAACGTCGAGCTGCACTTCGAACGGTTCGCCGCCCCGCCCGTCGAGGACGGCGCGAGCTTCTCGGTCACGGTGGCATCGACGGGCCAGGCCGTCGACGTGGCCGCCGACGAGACGCTGCTCGGGGCGCTGCGCCGATCGGGTGTGCAGGCCGCGTACTCGTGTCAGCAGGGCTTCTGCGGTACCTGCCGCACCCGGGTGGTGGACGGCCCCGTCGACCACCGCGACACGCTGCTCACCGACACCGAACGCGCGGACGGGTTGATGCTGATCTGCATCTCACGCGCCGAAGGTTCCCATCTCACACTCGATATGTAGTTGTCTCGTACTATTCGGCCATGCCGTTGGCCGAGGGGGCGACGTTCGCCGGGTACACCATCGTGCGACTTCTCGGCTCCGGCGGTATGGGCGAGGTCTACCTCGCGCAACACCCGCGCCTCCCCCGCCGCGACGCGCTCAAGGTGCTGCCCGCGTCGGTGTCGGCGGACGACGAGTACCGCATGCGATTCCAGCGCGAGGCCGATAACGCGGCCACGCTGTGGCATCCGCACATCGTCGGCATTCACGATCGCGGTGAGGCCGACGGCCAGATCTGGATCTCGATGGACTACGTCGACGGCACCGACGCGGCACAACTGCTCAAGGAGCGCTACCCCGACGGCATGCCCCCGCACGAGGTCGCCGCGATCGTCACCGCCATCGCCGATGCGCTCGACTACGCGCACCAGGGGGGCCTGCTGCACCGCGACGTCAAACCGGCCAACATCCTGCTCGCCCGACCCGAGTCCGGAGACCAACGAATCCTGTTGGCCGACTTCGGGATCGCGCGCTGGGCGGACGACGTCAGCGGGCTCACTGCGACCAACATGACCGTCGGCACCGTCTCGTACGCCGCCCCGGAACAGTTGATGGGCGAACAGCTCGACGGTCGGGCCGACCAATATGCGTTGGCCGCCACCGCATTTCACCTCCTCACCGGTGCGCCGCCGTTTCGCAACTCGAATCCGGCCGTGGTGATCAGCCAGCACCTCTCGGCGGCGCCGCCCGCAATCGGCTCGCACCGGCCTGACCTCGCGCATCTGGACCCGGTACTGGCCAAGGCGCTGTCGAAGAACCCGAAGGACCGGTTCGAGCGCTGCGCGGACTTCGCCAGAGCCCTGAGCCACCACCTCGGCGTCGCCGCGGCGGACCCCGACAGCACCCGGCTGGCCCTGGCCGCGGCCCGGCCTGCGAAATCGTGGCGGCGGCCACGCGTGCTGATCGGGCTGGCACTGCTGGTGCTGCTGATGATCGCGGTCGTGGTGGCCGCCTTCGACTTCGGCGAGGAACGCGCGGCCACACCAGCCACGGCGACGACCACGACGTCGTCACCGGCGCGACCCGCAGCTCCGCCCCCGCCACCCCCACCATCGACGACCACCGCCGCGACCGACACCCCGACCACAACCACCACCACCGAGGACGACGACACCACCACGTCGTCGACCCAGGCAGCCGACTCCGCCGCGGTGATCGGGGCCGACTGCTCCCCCGAGGGCGCCACCGCCCAGACCGCTGACGGCTCGACCGCCTACTGCTCGACGCTGCAGAGCACCGGCGCGACGATCTGGTCGCTGACCGAAGGCGACGTCCCGAGTCCGACCGTCACCACCGAGGCGACCGATCCACCGCTGCCGGTGGCCGAGGAGTCACCCGTTCGGGTGTGCATGGAGCAGACCGGGCAGACCCGCCGCGAATGTCGCAGGGACATCCGGGAAAGCAACGGCCTGCCCCCGCTGCCATGAGATTCGCCGTTGTCGCGCCGGTGGCAGCCGGCGTCACCGCAGACCCGGCCTTCATGGCCGCGTTCGCACAGCACCTGGAGGCGTGCGGCTTCGAGTCGCTGGTGGTGGTCGAGCACACCGTGCTGATGACGCGATACACCAGCGTCTATCCGTACGACGCCTCGGGCCGCGTCGAACTGCCCGCCGACTGCGCCGTACCCGATCCACTCGACCTGCTCGCCTTCCTGGCCGGGCACACCCGGCGGCTCGGGCTCGCCACCGGCGTGCTCGTGCTGCCCAACCACCACCCCGTCGTGCTGGCCAAGCGGGTGGCGACCGTCGACGCGCTCTCGGGCGGACGGCTTCGGCTCTGCGTGGGTGCGGGTTGGCTCAAAGAGGAAGTGGAGGCGTGCGGTGCGGACTTCGGCAGCCGCGGCAGGCGCGTCGATGAGCAGCTGGCCGTCCTGCGGCTGCTCTGGCAGCACCGTCCCGACGGGGCCGACTTCCACGGCGAGTTCTTCGACTTCGACAATGCGATGTGTTATCCGAAACCCCTGGCGCACATACCTATTCACATCGGCGGACACAGCCGGGCGGCGGCAAGGCGGGCGGGCAGGCTCGGCGACGGCTTCCAGCCGCTCGGCGTCGGCGGGGCCCAACTGGCCGAACTGGTCGCCGTGATGCGCGAGGAGGCCGAGCGGTGTGGGCGCGATCCCGAGGCGCTGGAACTCTCGCTCGGACATCTCGTCACCAAGATCGACGGCGACCGGGCGGCCAAGCTCGAGGCGCTCGGCGCCGACCGGCTGATCCTGGCCATGCCCCCGACGGCCGATCTCAATGAGGCCCGCGACGCGCTGTCGGCATGCGCGCAGCGGCTGGGGCTGGCGTCGTGATGCTGAGCACCGCCGACCGGCTGGCGTTGGCCGACCTCGTGCACGTCTACGCCGCCGCGGTCGACGACCGTCGGTTCGATGACGTCGCCGAGCTGTTCACCGAGAACGCCGAACTGCGGCTACCCGAGCCTCCACGATCGCTGGAGCCCGTGCGCAGCCACCACGGCCGCGAGGGTGTCCGTGCGGCGATGGCTTCGCTGGGCGCCGTGACCAGGACCGAACACGCGATCGTCGGCGAGGTCTACGCCGCCGCCGACGAACGTGACTATGCGCTCGGCCGAATCGCCTGCATCGCCCATCACTGGACGATCAGCGACGGTCAGGCCTCGGATCTCGTATGGCACCTGCGCTACGACGACGAATATCTGCGCACGCGGGCGGGTTGGCGGATCCACGGCCGCGCGCTGACGATCAATGCGATCGAGACTCGGCCAGTTCGTCGTCTGCGATTACCTCCATCAGACGGTCCACCAGGATCCGCTGACCCTTCAACAGCTTGGACCGAGCCTGTGCCGCGGAAAACCAACCGACCCGGTCGATTTCGGGAAACTCCTTGATCGTGCCGGAACCCTTCGGCCACTCCAGGGTGAACGTATTGGAGAACGTGCCGTCGAGGTCGAGGTCGCCGCGCACCGCGAACGCGGCGATGACCTTGCCGCTGGGCTGCTTGACGGGCGCGAACTCGATGCGAGGACCGCTCGGCGGCGCCTTGCCGAGCTCCTCTTCGAATTCGCGGCACGCGACGGTCCACGGGTCATCGCCCTCGTCGTACTCGCCCTTGGGGATCGACCACGCCCCGTCGTCCTTGTGCGCCCAGAACGGCCCGCCGGGGTGGCCGATGAGAACCTCGACCACCCCACCGGTCACCCGGTAGAGCAACAGCCCCGCGCTGAGCTTCGGCACTCCCCCATCCTCTCCATCCGCGGGCGGTCGCCCGCGGAACGAGAAAACGTCAGTACTTGCGGTCACCCTCGCTGCTGTCGAAGAAGTCCCAGTCCCCGTCGTCGTTCTTGACCTCCATGCGCCACCCGAGTTCGGGCTCGGCCTTCTGGTCGACGAACCAGGCGTGGGCGTCGTCGGCGCTCTCGATGTCCTTGGAGTCGACGACCTCGCCCTTGGGATTCAACACGCGATACGTAGCCATTTCGCTACAGTTCCCCGGATCACCGGGTTTGAATCAGTCCGGTTTCGGCATCGGGATGCCTTCGCTCGCCGAGAACTGGGCGTCCTCCTGCGACGACAGGCCGAAGGAGACCACCGACCGGTCAAAGGCCAGGTCGGTCAGGTACGCCAGGGCCACCGCCCAGCGGTTGACGAAGCGCGGGATCGCGTACACGTGGTAGGCGCGGGTCACGACCTTGGCGGGGAAGCCCGACAGCTGGATGTTGAGCGGGTTCGCCACGGCGTTGCGCGGGCCGAGATCGACCACCAACCCCATGTTGCGGTGCTTGTACCGCTTCGCCTTGCCGATGCCGAGGCTCGCTGCGACGTTGCGCGCCAACACCTTTCCCTGTCGGGTGGCGTGCTGTGCGGTCGGCGGGGTGATCTTGCCAGGCTGGGTGACGTCGGGCACCGCGGCGGCGTCGCCCGCGGCGAACACACCGGGATGCCCCGGGACCTCGAGCTCGGTGTTCACCTTCAGCCGGCCCCGCTCGGTCGGCAGCCCCAACTTCTCGATCAGCGGCGCACCCGTCACCCCGGCCACCCACGCCACGGTGTGGGTTCGAACCAGTGAATCATCGCTGAGCACAACGTGTTCGGGGTGCACCTCCTTGAGCGTGACCCCGAGCCGCACGTCGATGCCGCGGGACTTGAGCACACGCTGAGCGGCGGCACCCAGCTTCTCCCCGACCTCCGGCATCACCTGCTCGGCGAGGTCGAGAAGTAGGAATTTCACCTCGCGCGGGTCGAAGCCCATCTGCTTGGCGGCCGAATCGGCCAACGCCCGCAGCTGCACCGCCAGCTCGGTGCCCGAGTAGGACGCGCCGACCACCACGATCGTGCGCCGCGCCTGGCGCCGGCCGGGATCGTCGTCGACATCGGCCAGCTCGAGCTGCTCGAGAAGGTGGTCGCGCAGGTACAACGCCTCGGCCGTCGACTTGAGGCCGCGGGCGTGCTCGGCGAGGCCGGGCACATCGAACAACCGGGTGACCGAACCGGGAGTCAGCACCAACCGGTCCCACGGCAGCGCCCGCGAGCGTTCCTCGGGGTCGGTGTAGGTGACGGTGCGCTGCGCGAAGTCGACCTCGTCGACGCGGCCGCGGATCGCCTGCACTCCGCGCAGCGCGTTGGCCAGCGGAATCGCGACGAATCGGGCATCGACCAGACCGCCCGCGACGTCCGGCAGCAGCGGGGTGTAGAGCATGTAATCGACGGGCGAGATGATCGAGATCTCGACGTCGGAGCCTTGTCTGCGGAACTTTCGGGCCAATGTGCGAGCGCATTCGAATCCGGTGAACCCGCTGCCGACGATTACCACGGAGGTCATGGGCCCGACTGTACGGAACCGGCCCAGACGGGAATGCTGGAGGCATGTCGCGCCCGGATCCCCTGCGCCGATTCGATCCTTTCCGGCCCATCGACATGCTGACGGCGTTGTGGTCGTCGGCGGCGGTGACGCCGGTCAGCACCGGGGCGGCCGCGGCATACCGCACGCTGTTCATGACGGTCCGCCGCCTCGTGGTCGGCAGGCGGCTCAACGTCAGGCTGGACGAGGGCGACCTCCGGTTGACGGTCACCGAGTTCGACTCACGCCTCGACGTCCGGGGGTTGTCGGTCGGCCAACTCAACGACGTGCGGCTGGCGGCCCGCGACATCCGGTGGAACGGAGCACGGTTCGACCACGCGACCGCGGTGCTGCACAACGTCCACATCCGGCCCACCGTTCCGCCGGTATTGGTCGCCGCGCCGGTCGAGCTGACGCTCGAGGTGCCGGCGCCGGTGCTCGACGACGTGTTCCGCTGGGCGGCGCCCAGACTCTCGGGCGCGATCGGCGCCGACGGTGTCGCGCGCCTGAGGCTGGCGCGCCGTCCCGGTGCCGGCCACGTCGAGGTCGACGCCCGACTGGACGGGTCGACGCTCTGGCTCAAACCGCGCTGCCTCACCTTCGGTCGCACGCGCTGTCCGCTGCCGGCCCGCACCCCCGCCTATCCGGTCCGCCTGCCCGAACTACCGCACGGCGTGCGACTCACCGAAATCAGTTTCGCGCCAGGGGTCGTCAGGCTGTCGGCGTCGGTTGCGGAGTGGCGAATGGACCTTCCCCTCACACGGCTCGAGGACATCCTCGGCCAGTTGAGCGCCGTGGGCCGCCCGCTGCAATTGAATCGGTTGGGCCGCTTGCTCTGACGTTCCGCTGCGAGCGAACATCGTTGTGCCGCTTGAAATCTGCCAAACAAGCGTAATTTCCTGCCAGGGAATTTTAAGCGTCCGGACAATCGTTGCGCCATATGAGCCGACGCGAATGCGACCGAAGCCGAAATGGTCTGCCGGGAACCGCATCAACCGGCTCGAAGACAGCAGAAAGAGGCACAGAATATGAGAACGACACCTATCGCCGCCGTCGCAGGCGGATTGGCCGCCGCGTTGATCGGGCTGGCCGCACCGGTTGCCGCCGCACCGACGGGACCGTCGAACGCGCAGGACACCATCAACCAACTGAGGTCCGAGGGTTACACCGTCATCGTCACCCAGGTCGGCACCGCCCCGCTCAGCGAGGCCCAGGTGGTCGCGGTCCGCAAGGGCCCCAGCCACACCAAGATCGACGCGGGCTCGCCGGTGATCGGCAGCAGCCACAACTACACCACCTATGAGGAACGCACGGTCTACGTGGACGCGAAGTAGCCGGTCCTGGGACAGGCGCGAGAGGGGCACCCGGTGCGGGTGCCCCTCTTCGCGTATGGGCACAATCCTCGCTGTGGCCGAACTCGCCCGGTATCAGGACGGGCCCGCGTGCGTCGTCATCTCGTCGGAGGGCAACGATCTGGTGTTCTCTACCGACCACCACGACGGCGGACGGTCGAACGTCACCGAATCGCGCATGCGGGTCGCGGACTTCGTCGCCCGCGGCGAAGGGCCGTGGCCCTGGTACGACCTCGGTGCGCGGCGCGACGGCGCACTGCAGGTGCTGGCCGCACTGGGCGTCGAACCACCCGCATGGACCGAGGCGTTGCGCCCGGACGTCCTGGACCTGTTCCGCCGGGCCCAGCGCGGCGACTCGGCGGTGATCGAACTACTCGCGATGGGCGCGGACCCCGATCCGGTGGACGCGTGCGGCGCGTCCCCGCTGTGGTACGCGGTGCGCTCGCCGGGGTCGGGTATCGCGGTGGCGCTGATCGACGCGGGCGCCGACGCGGGACGCCGTATCGACCTGTCGGCGCGCGGCGAGCGCTACACCACGATCCTGCACGAGATCGTGCGGGAGGGCCGCACCGTGGCGCTGAACCACGCGCTGGTCAACGGCGCCCCTCCGACGCTGACCGACTCCGACGGGGCGACACCGATGCACGTCGTCGGTGGCGACGGCGACAACGTCAACCCGGAGATCGTGCGCGCTCTCGCGCGAGCCGGCGCGGCGGTCGACGCCGCGATGCCCGACGGCTCCCAACCCGTCGACCGGGCCGCGCGCCTCTTGCTGCCACGCACCGTCGCGGCGCTCGTCGAGCTCGGCGCCGACCCCGCGCGCGGCCTGAACACCCTGCTGGCGTGGTGGGCCACGGCGGCGAGGTTCGACGCATACCGGGCCGGAGTCGTCGCCGAGGTCGCCGAGGTGTTGTGCGCCGGGGGCGCACGGGTGACCGAACGACACCGCGAACTCGCGGCGAGCGCCCGCGCCGAACAGGTGATCGCGGCCCTGCGTCATTAGAGTTCACAAGCGTGGTTCGCTACACCCGCTACGTCGCGATCGGCGACAGCCAGACCGAGGGGCTCTGGGACGTCGACGATTCCGGTGAACTCGTCGGATTCACCGACCGCCTCGCCGCGATGCTCGACACCCACCACCCTGGCCTGGCGTACGCGAACCTCGCGGTGCGGGGACGGCGGATCCGCGACGTGCTCGACGAGCAGTTGCCGCAGGCGTTGGACATGCGGCCGGACCTCGTCACCGTGTGCATCGGGATGAACGACGTCACCCGCCCCGGGCGGCACTTTCCGCAGGCGCTCGCGGAGTTGGAGGTTCTGTACGACAGGCTCGCCGACTCGGGCGCCACCGTCGTGACGACCACCTTTCCGGACCTGGCCCGGATCCTGCCGATCGGGCGGGTGATCGCCGGGCGGGTCGAGCGGATCAACGCCGCGATCCGGGCGGCCACCGACCGGCACGGATTCCGGTTGGTCGACCTCTTCGCGGCGCCGTCGATGACCGACGTGGACACCTGGAGCGACGACCGCGTGCACGGTTCGCCCAAGGGTCATGCTCTGTTCGCGGCGGCCGCGGCCGAGGCGCTGGGATTGCCCGGCAGCAACCGCGACTGGACGCTGCCGTCGGATTCTGCGCGCCGCCCGCCGCTGCGGTCGCAGGCCTACGCCCAGTTGCTGTGGACGCAGAACATGCTGCTGCCGTGGTTCTGGCGGCATCTACGGGGCCGCTCGACCGGAGACGGCCTCGGACCGAAACGCCCGCGGTTGCAGAGTGTGGCGGCCTAGATACCGAGGAACGGCAGCGGGATCGGTGACCGTCCGTCGGCGATCGAGGAGACCATCGAGGGGCAGAACATCGAGATCGCGATGCCGGTGAACATGGTCGCCGGTCCCAGCGACATACCGCCCATGTCGGCGACCTTGGCAGCGACGTCGGCGGCGTTCTGGCCCGGGTCGGCCAACATCGGGCACACCTGCTGACCGACGGCGGCCGCGCTGCTCGGATCGCTCATGACGACGCCCGCCTCGGTCACCGCGTTGAGGAACGCGTCGTCGACGGGGTCTGCCTGAGCGGGCGCGGCGACGACGGCCGCCGCGGCGAGGAGTCCGGTGGTCAGCGCGAGCGCCGACACGGGTTTGCTAAGCACCCGGGAATCCTACGCTGCGGGCTCCTCAGACGCCCGTCCAGGCGGTGTCGATGGTGGACCCGACGTCGATCACCTTGGCCTTCTGGGAGGCCGGGCTGTCGATCTCCCCAGCGACGTGCGCGGCGATGAAGCGCCGGATCTCGGCGTCGATGCCGCCGAGGATGCGGACCAACTCGCCGCGCAGCGATTTCGACGTCACATGGATGGAGATGTCGGAGGCCCGCGGCTTCTCGACGTCGAGAATCAGCAGCAGCGGTTCGGCGGCCCGTGCAGTGGCGCGCAGGGCGATCTCGCCGAACACCATGAACTTCGGCTTGTCGATGCGCAGATCGACCATCATGTCGATCTCCAGCGGGATGCGGATGGCAAAGGTGATCATCGGCCCGACGTGGCGGGTCAGGCGCGGCTTCTGGATCCGGACCCTGGCGGTGACCTTCGCGATCTTGCCCGGGCCCTGAGCGATGGGCCCCATCTCGAACTCGTCACCCGCGATGTCGGCGATGGCATCACCGACGCGGTCCTCGGTCACGGCGACCTCGAAGAATCTGCGACCGAATTCCTCGTAGGTGATCTCGGTGATCTCGTCGTCGGCAGGCATGGTGCTCATACCGTCTCACGTGCCCACTGCGCGCCGCACGCGACGCGACTGCCGCGACCGAATCGAGACACCCCGTGCAAGCCTCTCGCGATGTTTCCGCGACCGTTCCGCGATCCCGTGTGCCCGCCGATCAGCGACCGTCGTCGCTGCGCGCCTCGGCCCCGCTCTCCTCCGCGTCGATCGCGTCGTCGGAGAACGTCTGGCCCACATAGCTGCCGTCGTCGTCGCCGTCCTTGCCGGCCCGGGAGGCCGCGACGTGGTCGTCGTCGGTGACGCCCTCTTCGCTGTCGTCGTCTTCACGCGGAGTCATGCGGCCGGGTTACCCGCGGCGGGTGTGGTCAAACGGGTGCTCGACGGTCGACGGCCCGGGACCAGCTTGAGCGCCAGCAGCCCGAGCAGCGCCACGATCAGGGCGGGCACCCCGTACAGCAACACCCCCATGGCCAGCGTCGACGCCGAACCGCTCATCGCGGCGGCCACCACGAAGACCGAGAAGGCCCAGCTGACGACCATGGCGATGCCCATGACCACGACCGCGACGGCTACGCTGCGGGCCAGCCCGTAGTGCCGGTAGCCGGTGACGACCAGCACCGCGACGGTCGGTATCCCCAGGATCGCCGCGGCCGTCCATGTCCCGTCGAGTGTCGCGAGGTGGCCCATGGTGGGCAGGATCAGGCAGGACGCCAGGACCGCGGCCACCACCACACCCACGATTGCGATCTCGCGTGAATCAGTGTGTCGCATAGTTGCCGGGTTGCCCCGGCTCGTCGGGGCGAAACGTTTCGGTGGTTCAGCCCCGGGCCGCGGCGTAATAGCGGATTCGCCTGATCGCGAACGGCTTCGCCGCCACATCGGCGATGAGCACATCGCGCGCGCCTGCGGCTTCGACGCCGCAGACCAGGCTGTGGCCGGCGGCGATCAGTTTGCGCGAACGGGCGCCGGTCAGCCGGGACAGCAGTTCGGTGCTGGCCATTGGGGCATGGTCACCTGCGGTGATCCGCGTGCCGCCACTCAACCAGCGACGCACCCCGACCTCGTCACCGGTGTGGGCGGCGGCGAGGAACTCGTCGAAGCGTCGCTTGCCGGCCGGGCCGACCCCGCGGAAGCCGCCGAGGAAGCCGAGCGCACCGACCACCCCCTGGTTCATCAGCAGCCCCCGAGACAGTTGGAGCCCGGCGGGCACCGCGCGGACTCCACCCTTGAGAAACTGCCCGACCATGGTCGGAAGCTCCCAATAAGCCGACAGCTCAGCGATTTTCAGCTCTCCCGCATCGTCCTCGAGGTGGTAGCGCAGATAGGTCGGAATCCGCAGGGTCAGCCCCGCCGCCATCTGGACTTCGAGCTCCAGGTCACGGATCACGGTGGCGCCCACGACGATGTCGACGTCACGGTGGAACGCGATGTCGCGCGGGCCGACGAACGTGTCGTAGAAGCGCGCGAGCGCGGTGGTGCCGCGGTGTGGTTGCGAACCGACCGGGTCTTCGACGACGCCGTCGAAGGTGAAGGCGCCCACCCAGGCGTCGCGGTCGTGGACCGCGACGGCGGCCGGGGACCGCTCGACCGCGGCCAACGCGTCCGCCGGTGAGATGGCCATACAGGTTGCCTACCACCTCGCGATCGCTTCAGTCGACTACTTCCCCACCGGCGGGCACACTGGGATTTATCGCCCCGCAGAGGTGCGCAGGGCGCCGAGGAGGAACACCATGAGCAGCAACGGCCCGTTCGGGTTCGACCCGGAGGAATTCGATCGCGTCGTGCGCGAGGCCGGTGAGGGGTTGCGCGATGCGCTCGACGGCCTCGGCAGGTTCTTCAGCACCTCGGGTGAACGCGCCGGGTGGGCCAACCTGGTCGACGAGTTCACCCGCTCTTCGCGGCCGCGGCGCGAACCGGAGACCACGGGCGAGACCGGTGACGGGGTGTGGGCGATCTACACGGTGGACGCCGACGGCGGTGCCCACATCGAGCAGGTCTATCCGACGGAACTGGACGCGCTGCGCGCGAACAAGAACAACACCGACCCGTCCCGCAAGGTGCGGTTCCTGCCGTACGGCATCGCGGTCAGCGTGCTCGACGCCAACCACACGGATTCGGCTCCGGACTCCCCTGCGTCCGACGAGGGTTAGCTCTCGAACCGGCGTCGGATACCCGCGAGCATCTCGCGATGCGCGCTCGTCGCCTCGCGGACGGTGAACGTCGCCAACGGGCGAGGGGCGTCGATCGTGATGTGTTCGGTCACTCGAGTGCCTGTGTCGATCGGAACGAACTCGACTCTCGTGCGCAGGCGCACGCCGGGGAATTGTCGCGCCTCCGCCGTCACGTCACCGGCAGCGGGAACGCTCAACCGCGCCCGGTACGCCGTGCGCATCGTGAATGGCCCCATCCGGACTCGATCGACGATCCGGTAATCCTCTTGATAGCCATGTCCATTCGGCATGCGGCCGGTTGACCGCACCGACACGACGAGCGGGTGTATCGCGGAGAGGTTGTCGAAGTCGACGTAGAAGGCGCGGACGTCGGCGGCCGGTGCGGGTATGTCCTCGTGCAGGGTCCGGTGCGTGGAGGACGTCAGCCAGGTGCGCCGATCACGCTGCACCGCTTCATCGTTGGTTGGCAGGCTGGGCCTCCAGAACGCGCTGGACATCGGGTTTCATCTGTAGTAGTTGCTGGCCCGCGTAACCCCAGCTGTGGATGCCTTCGGGGAAGTTGAAGACGCCGTTGTTTCCACCGGCGGCGATGTAGGCGTCGACGAAGGCCCGGTTGGAATCGATCGCGAAACCCTCGAGGAAGCCCAGCCCGGCGATGGGTGCGTCGGGGCTGGCGAGCGCGGGGTCGGTGAGTGTGCCGTTGCCACAGTAGATCCAGACGCGGGTGCCGTTGGCCGCGAGCCGGCCCGCCTGCACGGTGGGGTCGTTGCGGGCCCACGCGGGATCGCCGGTCGGTCCCCACATCGCGGTGGGGTCGAAGCCGCCGTTCCACATCTGGGCCACCCTGACCTGGCCCGGTCCGTTCGGTGCCGACAGGTTCAAAAAGCCCGACAACGATCCGGCGTAGCTGAACAGCTGCGGGTGGTAGGCAGCCAGTATCAGCGCCGCCGACCCGCCCATTGAGAAGCCCACCACCGCGTTTCGCGTCGGCCGTACCCCCTTGTTGGCGGCCAGCCACGCCGGCAGCTCCTGGCTCAGGAAGGTCTCCCACTTGTATGTGTAGGTCCCACCGTTGCCGACCGCCGGTGCATACCAGTCGGAGTAGAAGCTCGACTTGCCGCCGACGGGCATCACCACGGAGATGCCCGAGCCGTTGTACCAGTCGAAGGCCTGGGTGTTGATGTCCCACCCGTTGAGGTCGTCGCCGGCCTCCATGCTGTCGAGCAGATAGAGCGCGGGTGAATCGGTACCGGCGGAGAGGAATTCGACGCGCACGGTGCGGTTCATCGCCGACGACGGCACCTCCAGTTGTTCGATCGGCAGATTTGGGCTCGAAAAGGCTTGTGCGACAGGGCTTGGACCTCCGGCGACCAGCGCGGGTAGCAGCGCGGCGGCCGCGGTGGCGGCACTCCATCGGATCACCCGTCGCAACGACGACCACTTGACACGCGACATCGGCGACCTCCCTCGTCCCTGACCGGACGATACGCCCCGAAACCGGCTCACCAGCGGTTTTCGCAACAATGCACCCAGCGGAGGTCAACGGGCGGCGGTTCTGCGGACCGTGTCGAGGCTGCGGGCGTTCGATCACGCGCCCATTTCCGATGTCTTCTTTGTTATGTTTGCACTAATAGCGACCTTAGCGGGCACGCGGTGTCGCCATGACGTGGCTCGCGGGCCGATGCCGTTCGTCGACGAGGAGGCACCGTCATGAGATCGCTGACGTACGAACGGCTTTTCATCGGTGGCCACTGGGAGTCGCCGGCGACCGAAGAACGTATCGCGGTCATCTCGCCGCATAGCGAAGAGCAGATCGGCGAAACCCCCGGGGCCGCACCCGAGGACGTCGACCGCGCCGTTGCCGCCGCGCGAAAGGCATTCGACGAGGGACCTTGGCCGCGGATGAGCGTCGAAGAGCGCATGGACAAGGTCGACAAGCTCGCGGCGGTCTACGCCGCCGAGACCGACGAGATGGCCGACCTCATCACCGCCGAGATGGGCTCGCCGCGCAGCTTCAGCAGGTTGGGGCAGGCGACCGGTGCGCTCGCCCAGATGCATTTGATCTCGGCCACCGCGCGCGACTTTCCTTGGATCGAGCGGCGGCCCGGCCTGTTCGGTGACGTCCAGATCCGGCGTGCCCCGGTCGGTGTCGTCGGCGCGATCGTGCCGTGGAACGTCCCCCAGTTCCTGATCATGCCCAAGATGATTCCCGCGCTCATCGCGGGCTGCGCCGTCGTGGTCAAGCCGGCGCCCGAGACGCCCATCGACGCGATGTGGCTGGCGGAGATGATCGAAGAGGTCGATCTGCCCGACGGCGTCGTTTCCATCCTGCCCGGCGGCCGCGACACCGGTGAGCGGCTGGTACGCCACCCGGGTGTGGACAAGATCTCCTTCACCGGCTCGTCGGCCACCGGACGGCACATCGCCGCCGTGTGCGGGGAGCAGCTCAAACGCGTCAGCCTCGAGTTGGGCGGTAAGTCGGCGGCGATCATCCTCGACGACGCCGACATCGAGCGCACCGTCGGGCATTTGAAGACCGCCAGCCTGATGAACAACGGACAGGCGTGCGTCGCGCAGACGCGGATCCTGGTGAGCGACCGCCGCCACGACGAGGTGGTGGACGCTCTGGCCGCGATGATGTCGCGCCTTCAGGTCGGCGATCCGGCCGACGACGCCACCGACATCGGCCCGCTGGTGGCGCAGCGCCAGCAACAGCGGGTGCAGGGCTACATCGAGGCCGGACTGGCCGACGGGGCGCGAAAGGTGCTGGGCGGCACGGGCAAACCGTTCGACCGAGGATGGTATGTCCAGCCGACGCTGTTCACCGACGCGACCAACGAGATGCGCATCGCCCGAGAGGAGATCTTCGGGCCCGTGCTGACCGTGCTCAAATACTCCGACGAACGCGACGCGATCCGCATCGCCAACGACAGCGAGTACGGATTGGCGGGCTCGGTCTGGACGGCCGACGTGGCGCACGGTCTGGAGGTGGCCGCCGAAATCCGCACCGGCACCTACGGAATCAACATGTACACCCTCGACACGACGATGCCGTTCGGCGGGTTCAAGCAGTCCGGAATCGGTCGCGAGTTCGGCGCCGAGGGACTCTCCGAGTACGTCGAGTTGCAGACGACCGTCAGCGCGGACAAGCTGCCGGACCTAACCTGACAGGTCGAGCGTGACCTCGGCGGGGCAGCACAGCTCGCCGCGCTGATTCGACACCGTGACCGTCAGATCCACCAGGCGGCCGTCGCGCTTGGCCACGACACGGCCGCGGCCCACCATCGAATCGCCGGCGTAGATCGGTCCGAGCAGGGTGATCTTGCGTCGCACCACGCGTGCGCACGGGCCGGCCCAGTCAGTGGCGACGCGGTCGACGAATCCGGCCACGTGCATGGTGTTGACGAAGATCGTCGGATGCCCGTGGTCGCGGGCGTAGCGCGGATCGTAGTGTGCCGGAAAGTAATCCCACGTGGCGCCGGCGTTCATCACGACGCGCTCGTAGTCGATGTCGTCCACCACCTCGGGCAGGTCCGTCGGCACCGCGACCTGCTCCCAACGCAGGCGCGGGCCCGCCCTCACCCTTGCTCCCCGGGAGTGAACCGGAACAGGGTGTTGCGGTTGACCGCGACCAGGGTTCCGTCGTCGCGGCGGAACTCGTCGCACGTCTCGACGAAGTGTCCGACCCCGAGGCGGGTGCGCTTCTGCGGGGAGACCGACACGACCTCCTCGACGGCGTTCAATCGGTCACCTTCGACGATGGCGCAGGGGAATTCGGCCTCATTGGCGGCGTTGATGAACGTCGTTCCGGGCAGCGGCACGCGCAACGCGATCGCGGCGACGGGCGGTTGACCGTTCGGCTGCCACGGCGGCGGGATCAGCCAACCCATCAGCAGTCCCGGAGGCGCGAGCAGCCCGCCCCACTGGCGTCGGGCGAAGTCCTCGTCCCAGTAGGACGGGTTCGCGTCGCGGACCATGGCGGCGAAGTGTCGGATGCGGGAGGCGCTCACCGCGGTGCCGGCGTATCTCGGCTCCGTGCGCGTGCCCACCATTTGCAGCGCGTCGTCGTATGTGCCGTACGCGAGCTCGAAGCGGACGGGTCCGGTCACCCCGGTAACGCGTTCTCACGAGAAACCGCATCCCAGGCCAGCCGGCGGGATGCGAAGTACCAACCCCCGCGCTCGTAGACGAGACGGTCCGTGTAGTTGCCCGTGGCCTCGAGTTGATTGTCGCGCAACAGGAGCGCGACGCAGTGCTGCGTCGCTTCGACGCCGTCGACGGCGATGTCGTGATCGACGGTGACCAATCGGCGCCCGTCGCCGCCGTGAAAGGCGTCGGCGAGATTGCTGAACGAGGTCTCGCCCTCGGTGTACGTCGCTCCGGAATGCCGGAACGTGGCCAGCCAACCGGCCAGGTCACCACTCGTGAACAGCCGGTTGTGCCTGGCGTCGAGGTTGAGGATCGCTGCCCGCCCGGCCAGCCCGTCGAGCACGTACTGCTCTTGGTAGCTCAAAGGCATCGTGACTCCTTCACCGACTCAGCAGGTAGCCGTGGGTTTCTCGATCCCACGCCGCAGGGCTCAGGCCCCGCGTGCGCAGGAGGTCTTTGCGAATCCGCCCGATGACGGTCTTCGGGATCTCGTCGAGCACCTCGAGATAGCGCGGCACACAGAAGTACGGCATGCGTGCGGCGCAGAAGTCGAGCAGCTCGCAGAAGTCGATCGTCGCACCGGGCCGCAGCGTCACCACGACGAGGATGTCGTCCTCACCCAACTCGCTGGGCACCGCGACCGCGGCGGCCTCGGCGACCGCCGGGTGTTGCGCGACGGTCTGCTCGACCTCCACCGAGGACACGTTCTCTCCGCGCCTGCGCAGCGAATCCTTGGCGCGGTCGACGAAGGTCAGGTTCTGGTCGCCGTCGAGGAAACCCAGGTCTCCGGTCCGGAACCACTCGGGGTGGGGGTCGATCGGCAGCCCCCGGTGCCCGGGCGCGGACGACACATACCCCTCGCTCATAACATGCGCAGTCCGCGGCCGGCACGCGATCTCACCTGTCACACCAGCGGCCACGGGACGACCGTCCCCGTCGACGATGCGCACCTCGAAGGCCGGGTTGACTTGACCTGACGTACCCGGCAGGCCGTCGTCCGAAACCGCCTTGTAGGCAATGGGGAACGCCTCGGTCAGTCCGTACATCGTCACCACGCGGCAGCGGTACCGCTCCTCGATCGCGCGGTACAGCTCGGCCGGGATGGGTGCGGCGGAGACGAACCGGATGCCGAGCTGCGCGTCGCGGGGTGTCGGAGGCAGGTTCCACAGCATCGACACCATCGCGCCGGCGCCGGCGAACCCCGCTGCGCCGCAGGCACGTAACTCGTTCCACACGTCCGCGGGGTGGAATGCGCTCGCCAGCACGCTGGTGCCGCCGACGAGCATCGGCGCCAGCACCGTTGGCGCGGCACTGAGGTGGAACAACGGCATCGCCGTCCAGATCACGTCGCCTTCGCCGTACTCCCACGCCGACGCGACGGTGGCCGCCGCGACGAACAGGTAGTGCCACGTGGTCGCCACCGCCTTCGACGGACCGGTGGTGCCGGAGGTGAAGAACAGCGCGCCGACCTCGCCGACGTCGGTGTTCACCGACGTGACAGTGCGGGGAAGCGCCGCGCTCAGTTCCGCGGCCACCGAATCATCGAGCAGGAGGGTCGCCGTCGGAGCGTCGAGCCGCTCGGTGACCTCGGCCAGCCGCTCGCGCCTCGCCTCGTCGGTCACCACGAGCTTGGCGCGCGACACGTTGAGCGCGCCGGCCAGGAAATCGCCCTTGTTCGCCGCGTTGACCGCCGCGCTCACCGCGCCGATGCGGGCTGCGCCGAGCCAGAAATACACCCATTGGGCGCACGTGCCCGCGAACAACGCCACCGTGTCGCCGCGGCCGATGCCGCGGTCGGCGAGAATCGCCGCGGCGGCGCAGGACCGGTCGCGCATCTGGGCGAAGGTGACCGGCGTGCCGTCGATCGACAGCATCGTGCGGTCACCGAACTGTTCGGCACGTCGATCGAGAACCGACGCGACCGTGAAGCGCTCGACGCCGAATGTGGCCGGCTCGACGCGCCACGGTCGATCCTGCGGCATCAAGCGTCCGCGGCGGAGGGATCGGGCTCGCCGGCGGCGGTGTAGCCGAAGTCGGTCGGCGTCGGTTCGGCGCCGGGGTAGAAGCGGTGTGCCCAGCGGCGCAGCGCGGCGTAGTCGCGGGCCTCCTCCGGCGCGAGGTTCGGCTTCTCTAGGTACTTCATGTTCTCCCAGGTGAAGAAGTCCTGCTTGATGACCTCCTGCTGCAACTGCAAGAACTTCGCGGCCCGGCCGGTCGGCTTGTCACCGCGGTCGCCGGGTTCACGGATCGACGCCTGGGTGTAGAAGTAGTCGGTGTAGTCCTCGTCGACCGGCGTCTGACCAGTCACCTGAACGGTGGCGACCAACTCCGAGGGGAAGCGCACGACGCCGAGGCCCAGCGAGTAGTTGTCGTAGATGATCTTCGCGTCGACGGGCCCGTTGGGGGTGAGCCACGTCTTCGCCCGTCCCCCACCGAAATTCGCGTTCACAGTCGCGTGCAGGTGATAACCCGACACTTCGAACGACGCGGTGTTGGCGGGATTGGCGGCCTTATGCACATACTGCACGTGATACGGGTCGGCCGCGTTCTCGATGATCATCTGCGCGTGTACCTTGACCCGGTTGACCATCCGGGTGTGCGGGTGCAGCGGGTAGTACTCGTCGGTCTCGAGTTCGGGTAACACCGGCGGCTGCCAGTACGGGGCGCGCCCATGGCGTTCGTGCCAGACCAGGATGAAGCCGTACCACTCGGTGCTGGGATACCGCTTGATGCGCACGTTCTGTTTGCAGCCGATCTTGCTGTACGGGATCAGCGCGTTGGTGCCCTCGCCGGTCCAGTGCCAGCCGTGCCAAGGGCAGACGATGTGCTCACCCTCGACGGTGCCCCCGACCCCCATGTTGGCTCCCAGGTGCTGACAGTAGGCGTCGAGCACGTTGACCCGTCCCGATGCGGTCCGGAAGATCACCAGCTCCTCGCCGAAGTAGTGGGCGCGTTTGACCTGACCGGCGCCCAGTTCGGAGGAGAACCCGACGATGAACCACCCGGTCGGGAAGCGGTACTTCGACAGGCTGATACCGCTGGGCCCGAACTCGCGCTCCGACGGGTCGAGGCCAGGATCGTCGACCGTGTCCGTCATCGCAACTCCGTTCGCGCACGCACCAGCCGAGGTCAGCGGCGCTGTCCGTTGCCTATTTTTACTATTTTAGGCATTCTGGGTCAAGAATGGCGAAAGGATGCCACATGCCGACGACGACTCCGGTCGACCTCTCGGATCCGACGTTGTGGCAGAACGGCTTTCCCGACGAACTGTTCGCGCAGCTGCGCCGGGAGCGTCCGATCTTCCGGCACGGGCTCACCGACCGGGTCGCGGCGACGCTCAAACACGACTTCTGGGTGACCACCAAGGTGCACCATGCGCACCGGATCCACCGCGACACCGAATCGTTCACCGCCGCCGAGGGCCCGCTGATCCAAGGCGTAGGCGCGGTGGGCTCGTTTCCGACGATCATCAACATGGACCCGCCCGATCTGCTCAAGCGGCGCCGGGTGATGTCGCACGCGTTCACGCCGAAGGCGATCGCGAAGCTGGAGCATGACATTCGCCGGCGCGCCGCGGTGATGATCGACCACCTCCTCGAGTCCGGCGGGGGCGACTGGATCGAAGACGTCGCCGACGCCTTGCCCATGTCGGTGATCGGGGACATCGTCGGGATACCCGAACAGGACAGGCCGGAGATCTTCGACACCTTCGACCTCATCCTGCAAGCGAATTCGGCGGGATCAGGCCGGGAAGCCGAACACCGACACCTCGAACTGTTCGGCAAGATCTTCACGTACGCAGCAGAGTTGACCGCCGAGAAACGACTGCATCCCGCCGACGACATCTGGAGCACGCTGGCAACCGCGGTCGTCACCGACGAGAACGGTGAGCAACTGTCGATTCCGGCCGCCGAACTCGACATCTTCTTCTTCGTCATCGCCTTCGCGGGCAGCGATACAACGAAGAACGCTCTGGCGTACGGGATTCAGGCGTTCATCGACAATCCAGCGCAGATCGAGCGTTACCGCACCGATCCGTCCGTGCGTCAGACGGCGGTCGAGGAGGTGCTGCGATGGTCGACGCCGGTGGCGTTCTGGTGCCGGGTCACCAAGACCGACGTCGAGATCGACGGCGTCACGATCCCGAGCGGCGAGCGCGTGGTGTCGATGTTGCGATCGGCCAACCGCGACGAGGACGTGTTCAGCGATCCCTTCACGTTCGACATCGGGCGGGCCGACAATCCGCACGTGGCGTTCGGCGGCGGAGGTCCACACCACTGCCTCGGGGCGATGCTGGCGCGTGCGGAGATCCGCGCCGTGCTCGACGAGCTGTTGTGCCGCGCCGAGGACATCGAGCTCGGGCCGGTCGCCGTCACCTACCCGAACCTGACCAACAACATGACGATCTTTCACGCGATGCCGATCTCGTTGCGCAGCCGCTGACCTCACAGCCCCTTCGGTCGAGAACCGATGACGCCTTCGGTCTCGAGCCCGTGCAGATCGCTTTCATTGAGCCCGCACAACGTGGTGAGGATCTCCGGATTGTGTTCACCCAGCGTCGGGGGTGGCATCCTGAGCCATCGCCGGCTGCCCGGCAGTCGCGCGAACGGCGGACACGGGTAGAGATTCTCCCCGGTGCTGCGATGCTCGAGGCCTTCGAAGAACCCGCGGTGTCGTAGTTGCGGGTTGTCGGTGACCAGCGAGGGCGAGACCACCACCGCGGCGGGCACACCGGCTCGCGTCAGCTCGTCGGCGGCGGCCTGAGCGTCGCGGGTGGTGAGCCAGGCCTCGATGGAGCCACCGCCGGTGACATCGGACAGTGCCGTACGCTCGGCTTCGGTGTGCGCGGCGACCGCAACCCAATCGTCCTCCCCCGCACAGCGATAGACGTCCTGCACAACGTCCCCGCGCCCCCGGTTCCCCCGGCGCACCATCATCCGCCCGAACACTTCGTATTCGATGGTCTGAACGGCGGTCACGTTCAGCACCGCCTCGATCATCGGGACCTCGACGAGTTGTCCTCGACCCGTGCGGTCGGTGCACTCGAGCGCCGCGAGCGTGGCGAACGCGGCGTGCGCGCCGGCGAGTGGATCGCATGCCCCGCGCGGGGCGATCGGCGGGCCGTCGGGTAACCCGGTCACCCAGGCCAGTCCGGCGATCTGCTCCATGGTCGGAGCGAAACCGACGCGGTCGCGCCAGGGGCCGGTCAATCCGAAGGCCGGCATCCGGACCACGACCAGGCGCGGGTTGAGGTCGAGCAAGGCCTCCGCGCCGAGGCCGAACTGCTCCATCACCCGCGGGGAGAAGTTCTCCACCACGACATCGGCCTGGCCGATCAGCTTGCGCACCAGCCGACGTCCCTCGTCCGACTGCAGGTCGAGGGTCACCGACCGCTTGTTGGTGTTCATCGCGTGGAACACCCAGCCGTACTCCCACCAGTCGTCGACGTCTTTACGCATTCCGCCCGAATACCGGATGCCGTCGGGGCGCTGGATCGACTCGACCTTGACGACGTTGGCGCCGAACGCGGCCAGCGAGTGCGTCGCGGCCGGACCGGCCCAAAACGCGGTGAAGTCGACGACCCGTACACCGGTGAGCGGCATGTCCGCGGTGGGATCGGGGTTCGCCGTGAATGACCGTGCCGCCCAGATCGACTCGCCGTCGGCCTCGCCAACGGCGGGTGCGGTGCGCACGGGGGCGGGACGCGCCTGCGACATCAACCACGGAGGCCGCGGCTGACGGAATCCGGCCGGATTGTCGACGTAGACTCCGCGGTCGCGGAGATGGTCCATCGACGGGATCGTCGCGCCGTTGCCCAGTGGCGCCAACGGCAGCCGAAACAGTTGTCCGAGTTCGACGATCTCGTCGACCGTCCGTTCCCTCATCCACGGGTCGATGCGTTCGCGGATCCAGTCGCGGTAGTCCCACCGGCCGATCTGGAACTGCAACTGCGGAATCTCGGTCAACTCCGGGCAGTCGACCATCGCGGCGAAGTCAAGCCACTGCTGCCCCGTCACCATGCTGATACCGACGTAGCCGTCCTTGGCCGGTTCGATCGATGGCACCTCCACCGATCGCCGCACCGGCGGAACTTGTAGCAGCGCCGAATGCAGCCACTCCCCGCTCTGCATCAGCGTGATCGCCTCGAGCATCGACATGTCGAGGTGGCCGCCCGCACCGCCGTTGAGCACGCGCCGCCGCAGGGCCAGTGCGCCGTAGGCGGCCCACACCCCGCCCATGTACTCCCCCAACTCCCCGCCGATGGAAATGGGCGGGCCCGCGGGATCGCCGCGGAAACCGGTGAGCCCGGAGGCGGCCTGCAGCGTGAATTCCGTCGCGGGCCGCTGCGACCACGGCCCGGTCCACCCGAAGTTCGAAATCGAGACGACGATGCACCCGGGCGCGCTCGCCAGCAGGCCGGGAATGTCGACGCCGTACCGGCGTGCGGTGGGTTCGTCGGCCGTCACCACTACGATGTCGGCAGCCCGCAGCAGGTCATCTGAAAGGCTTGTGACGCTACGCTTTCCGGCGTTGAGGTAGCTGAACAAGGGCGCGTAAGCACGCTCGTCGAGTTCGCCCCCAGTGGCCGTGGACCCGCGCAGGGCGTCACCGTCGGGGGGTTCCACCTTGACCACTTGGGCGCCCGCGTCGGTCAGCAGCTTGCCGCAGTAGGCTCCGGCGATACGGTCGCTGACCTCGACGACTCGCACATCGTGCAGTGGGGTGGGTATCGAACCACTCGCACCGTCGCCCACGCGCACCTCCCGCTTTCGCTGCCATCTTAGTAATTATTGGCAGAAACGAGGCCACTGGTGGCGGGGCTATCACTGTTAATATTGCTAAGACATGACAACATTGGGAATCGGCCCCGAGGCACGTCGCCGGCTGGGGGCGCGCCGCACGGCCGAGATCGTGGCCGACGAACTGCGCCGCCAGATCATCGAGGGTGAACTCAACGACGGTGACCTGCTGCCCCGCCAGGAAGTGCTCGTCGAGCAGTTCAGCGTCAGCCTGGTGTCGTTACGAGAAGCGTTGCGAATCCTCGAGACTGAGGGGCTGGTCTCGGTGCGGCGGGGTAACCGCGGCGGCGCCGTCGTCCATGCGCCCGCGAAGGCCAACGCCGCCTACATGCTCGGTCTGTTGCTGCAGAGCGACTATGTCCCGCTGGCCGACCTGGGAACCGCGCTGCAGGAACTCGATCCGATGTGCGCGGCGCTGGCGGCGCGCCGACCGGACCGCGCGAAGACGCTCGTTCCCACGCTGCGCGAGTTCAACGCCGCGATGGAGGAACACATCGACGACGGCGCGCGGTTCACCGAGATCGGCGGGCAGTTCCACGACGAGATCGTCCGCGGCTGCGGCAACCACACGATGGTCGCGGTGGTGGGCAGCCTGGAAACGCTGTGGACCGGCCACCTGAACTGGTGGGCCAACGAGACCGCCGCCAAAGGTGAGTACCCGTCGACCAAGCGGCGCCGAATCGCGCTGAGCGTGCACACGAAGATCACCGACGCCATCGAGGCCGGGGACACCGAACGCGCTCGCAAGCTGGCCGCCCGCCACGTCGCCGACACCCAGACCTATTTGCTGGCCGGCGAGCCCGAACAGCGGATCGTCGCCCTGTCGCCACAGGCGCTGGCGCAGCGCAAGCGTTGAGAGGCGCGATGTGCGAACGGCTTTGATCACCGGCGGCAGCGGCGGCATCGGCAAGGCGTGCGGCCGCAGGCTCGCCGGGCTCGGCTACGACGTGGTGTTGACGGCACGCCGGGAGGCGCCGCTGCGGGCCGCCGCCGAAGAGATGGGTGCGCGCTACGTCGTCGCCGACGCGAGCGTCCCCTCGGGCTTCGAACCCGCCGTCGAGGCCGCGGGCAGCATCGACCTGCTCGTGCACGCCTCGGGCATCCTCGGTGGAACCTACGCCCGCAAGCAGACTTTCGAGCAGTGGCGCGCGACCATGTCGGCGAATCTGGACTCGTGCTTCGTGGTGACATCGGCGGCCCTGCCGCGGATGCGGGCCGGTTCCCGATTCGTGTTCATCTCCTCGTCGGCTGCTCACGAGCCGATGCGGGCCCGCACCGCCTATTCGGCGGCGAAAGCGGGGATGAACGCGTTCGCCGGCGCCCTGGCGCAGGAGGTAGACCGCGACGGGATCAACGTGCACGTCGTCACACCCGGGCCGGTCGAGACCGAGATGCTGCAAGACGTTCCGTTCGAGATGTACGCGATCCGCTCCGCCGATGTCGCCGACGCGGTGGCGTGGCTCGACACCGTCGATCCCTCCGTCGACCTGCCCGAGATCCGGTTGCAGGCGGTCACCAGGGGCCCGTCCGCCCGTCCACCGATCGTGCCTCTCGAAGCCCAGCGTCGCGCGAAATCGCCTAGAGCGCTTTGACCGTCGACGGCAGGCCGTACAGAGCGGTGGCGTTGCCCCGCATGATCCGCTCACGCTGGGCCGCGGGGAACCGGCGGATCGCCCACTGCGGCGAGTCGTAACTCCAGTGTGGGTAGTCGGTCGAGAACATCAGGTTGTCGCCGAGGTCCATCATCTCGAGGTACTCGCGGTACACGCCGACATGCACCTCCTCCACCGGCTGCGTGGTGAAGCGCACGTGCTCGCGCACGTAGTCCGAGGGTCGGCGCTTCACGTGCGGCAGGTCGGACTTGCGTTGTTCCCACATGCGGTCCATTCGCCACATCACCGGCATCGCCCACGTGAAGCCGCCTTCGACGAAAACCACGCGAAGGTCCGGGTGGCGGTCGAACGCTCCGTCGAAGACCAGGCTCATCAGATGCGCTACGTAGAGCAACGGCCATGACGCGAAGAAGTCGTGCCAGTGTGCGGGGTTGCCGACCGGATAGATCGGGATCAGCTCGAAGGGCGTCTGCCCCATCAGATGCGTGGCGACCGGCAGCCCGTGGCGCACAGCCGCCTCATAGAGTGGATCGAAATGCGGGCTGCCGAACGGAATTCCGCGGGTCTGGGGCGTCATCAGCACCTCGGCCATGTACGGATGCCCGGCCCAGCGTTCCACTTCGGTAGCGGCCGCCTTCGGGTCCTGCGCGGTGACGCTGATGGCCCCACGCCAACGGCCGTGCCAGTTGGCCTGTCCCAGCCATACGTCAGCCAGCCAGTCGTTGTAGGCCGCCTTCAGGACGTGTTCGGCCTGCGGCAGCTGCGCATCGCACATCGGTTCCAGCACAGCGATGCTCACGCCAGCATCCACCAACAGCTGCTTGGCGGCGAACTCGGGGTCACTGCCGGGCACCCCTCCGCCGGGTGGTTTGGCGTCGACGCGTAGCGAGTTGGTCTTGTACGAGTCGGGTGTGTCGTAGAAGTGCGGCACCGGTGACACGGCGTTGCCCCTCGGCCAGACTGTGTCCCTCCAGTCCGCGGGGGCATAGCTCTTGAGCTCGTCGGCCGAGACGGGCATCGGGTGCACGTCGGTGTCGACGATCGTGACCGCGATGTCCGCGGCGGAGTCCTGTCGCGACGACTCGACGGTTGTCACGGCGTGCTCACCTCCATGGGAACATCCAGCGTGTACAGCTCGCCGGCGTTGCGCCACAACACCTTCTCGCGCTGTCGCTCGTTCAGCCCGCGCACCGCGTCCGCAGGCGTCGTCGTCGACCAGTGCGGATAGCCCGACCCATACATCACCAGATCCGCCTTGTCGGTGAAGTCCATCCACCGCTCGGCGTGGCCCGCGTCGGTCGGGCCGTCGAGTGCCGACGTGCAGAACCGCACATGGTCGCGCAGATACTCGCTGGGATAGCGGTCCACCCACGGCGTCTGGTCGCGCATCGACATCCAGAACGTGTCGAGCCGCCACATCAGCGGCGTGAGGATGTCGTAACCACCATCGGCGAACACGAACCTCAGCCCGGCATGCCTGCCGAACGTGCCCTCGATGATCAGCGTGGCCAGATGCACGAAACCGTTGAGCGGCATGAATGATGCGTAACCGGGATAGGTGTGGGCGTGCCCCGCGAACGTCGGCGCGTGGTCGACGCCGTTGCCGCCGTTGACGTGTACCGCGACCGGAAGACCGTGCGCTGCGGCGGCCTCCCAGATCGGCTCGAACATCGGCTTGCCGTACGGCTCGCGCGACTGCAGCGGCACACCGATCTGAACCATCTTGGGATGGTTCGCCAACCGTTCGATCTCGGCCACCGCGCCCCTGACGTCCTCGGGGTTGACCCGGATGGTGCCGCGGAACCGGCCGGTGCTGTCGGGTTCGAGCCAGCGGTCGAGCAGCCAGTCGTTGACCGCCGCGCAGATACGGCTGTTGAGCAGGTAGTCGGCGATGTTGCCTCTGGTCAACGGATTGAGGACGGCGTAGTCCGCCCCGCCCTCGTCGAACAGGTGACGCGCCACGACGTCGGGGTCGGACCCCGGGTAACCGTCGCCGTACAGGTCCGCCCGATAGTCACCTCCCGGCGCCTGGTACCACTGCTGCTCGACGTCGGGTATGGCGCGGAGCCTGTGCGGGTCGGCCAGGTAGCGCCGGATCTCGGCGTTGTACCGGAAGTGGGGCTGTACGGATGCGTCGATGACGGTCATGCGGTCAGGTACACCTGTCCATCGGCGATCTCGACCTCGTAGGTGCGCACCCGCTTGCTGGGATCGGCGAGGTTGACGCCGGTCGGGATGTCGAATTCCCATTGATGCCAAGGGCATCGGACGATGCGACCGGTGCGCACATGGCGAACCCGGTCCGGGAGTTCGGGTGCGTACTCGGTGGTGCCCCGGACGTAGCCCGCGCACAGCGGCGCGCCCTCGTGGGCGCAGTAGTTGGCGATCGCGTACACCGAACCGTCGATGTTGTACACGCCCACACCGAACTTGCCTGCCTGCACCAACTTCATGCTGCCCGGCGGCAGGTCATCGATGGCACACACCGGTCGGCGCCGCATCACGTCCCCTCGGTTCCCTTGACCCAGATTACCTAAAATAGTAAAGATAGGCGGGTAGAGCGCCAACCCCGCTCCGGGAGGCAAGGTGACGATCAGCACCGGTCCGAAGAACCAGACGGCCCCTGACGTCTCGAGCGATCCGTACGGCTTCTTCGCCCACATGCGCAGCACCGACCCTGTGTGGCGCGGCACAATCATGGACACCTCGCAGATGCCGCCGGAGTTGCTTCCGCCGGAGGAATGGACGCTGTTCGACTACGAGAGCGTCTTCGCCGCTTTCCGGGACTGCGACGTCTACGGCTCGCAGGTCTACCACCGCACGATCGAGATGGTGTTCGGGCCGACGATCCTCGGCATGCACGGCAAGCAGCACCACGACCACCGCGGCCTGATCTCCAACGCGTTCCGCCAGAGCGCATTGGCGCAGTGGGAACCAGAGGTGATCGTGCCGATCTGCGATCGGCTGGTCGACGAGTTCCTCGACGACGGTGAGGTCGATCTGGTCAAGGCCATGACGTTCGAGTTCCCCACCCGCGTCACGGCGGCGCTGCTGGGGCTCCCGCAGGAGGATCTCGACCTGTTCCGCCGCTTGTCGTTCGAGCTGATATCCATCACCGACGACATCGAGGCGGGCCTGACCGCATCAGTGGAACTCGGCGAGTACTTCCAGGCCCAGATCGACCAGCGGCGCCGCCGGATGACCGACGACATCATCGGCGATCTGGTCGGCGCCGAGATCGACGGTGAGAAGCTCACCGACGAGGCGATCATCTCGTTTCTGCGACTGTTGCTTCCCGCCGGGCTGGAGACCACGTACCGGTCGTCGGGCAACCTGCTGTACCTGCTGTTGACCCATCCCGAGCAGCTCGCCGCGGTCGAGCGCGACCGCGAACTCATACCCGCCGCGATCGAGGAGGGACTGCGGTTCGAAACACCGTTGGTGACGGTCCCGCGGTGCACGACCCGCGACGTCGAGGTGCACGGCATCGGAATCCCGGAGGGCGCGCAGGTGAACCTCTGCATCGGCTCGGCTAACCGCGACGAAAAGCGGTGGGAGAACGCCGATGTCTTCGATATTCATCGGCCGCGGCGTGCGCACACTTCGTTCGCGGGCGGGCTTCACAGTTGCCTGGGCATGCATCTGGCCCGCGTGGAGACCCGGGTGATGTTGACCAGTTTGTTCGACCGTGCAACCGATTTCGAGCTGCAGATCGACGGCGACACCCGGCTCGCCGGTCTGCCGTTCCGCTCCCCCATCCATCTGCCGGTCACCTTCCGTCCGACGCGATGAGGAGTCGCGCGGCAATCCTGCACGACGTCGGCGGTCCCTGGTCGGTCGAGGAGTTCGAGCTCGATCCGCCGCGCGCCGGCGAGGTGCTCGTCGAGATGGCCGCTGCCGGGCTGTGCCATTCCGACGATCACATCCTCAAGGGCGACATGTCCATCTCCAACGACGTCGCCCACGAGTACGGTCTGACGCCGATGTTCCCCACGATCGGTGGGCATGAGGGTTCCGGCACCGTCGTCGAGATCGGCGACGAGGTGGACGAATTCGCGGTCGGTGATCACGTCGTGCTGTCGTTCGTGGCGGTGTGCGGACGGTGCCGGTGGTGTGCCTCGGGCGTGGAGTACCTGTGCGACGAGGGGGCCGGGACAATGGTGCCCGGGATGCCGACCGACGGCACGTTCCGCCACCACACGCTCGACGGTCGTCCGCTCGGTCATCTGTCGAAGGTAGGCGCCTTCGCCCGGCACACCGTGGTGTCGGCGCATTCGCTGGTCAAGATCGACCCACACCTGCCGCTGGTCCCCAGCGCGCTGCTTTCGTGCGCCGTCCCGACCGGCTACGGGTCGGCGGCGAACCGCGCCAACGTGCGCGGTGGGGACACCGTCGTGGTGGTCGGGGCGGGCGGTATCGGGACCGCGGCGATCCAGGGCGCGCGGATCAACGGCGCGGCGCAGATCGTGGCCGTCGACCCGGTCGAGTTCAAACAGAAGGCGGCGCTGCGATTCGGTGCCACACACAGCGTTTCGACGCTCGTCGAAGCGCTGGACCTCGTTCGGGACCTCACCGCCGGCGTGATGGCGGACAGCGTGGTTGCGGCGCCGTCGCTGATCGCGGGTGAGGACGTCAACGCCTACCTGAAGCTGACACGCAAGGGCGGCACCTGCGTGCTGACCGGGATGACGGCTCAGACAACGCGATCGGTGAAGATCGCGTTGCAGGACTTCATCCTCTGGAACAAGAACCTCGTCGGCACCGTGTTCGGGTCGTGCAACCCGCGTGCCGACATCGACCGGTTGGCAAGCCTCTACACGTCCGGACGGCTCCAGCTCGACGAGATGATCACCCGCCGATACCGTCTCGACGACATCAACGCCGCCTACGAGGACCTGCTGAACGGCGAGATCATCCGGGGCGTCATCGATTACGCGCTCGACTGACGGCCGCCTCCACCGAGCGCGTGGCTAGTACTGACCGAGCGGTCGGCACACGTTGGTGATCGGATTCCAGTACTCGCCCGGCGCGCACGCCAACGGCGTGGTCGCCACTGGCCCCCGGCACACGTTGTCGACCGGATCCCACCATTGTCCGTTCGGACAGTTGATGGGTTGGGCGGCGCCGGATGCCGCAGCGGCGATCGAGAACGCGGCTAGCGGGGCGGCGGTCGCGGCGACGATCATGGCACGCGAAATGATCTTGCTCATGCGTCGAGCTTGCCCCGAATGGAGCCGTCGCAAACAGGTTTTTCTTCGCTTGACGGGTTGATCCCCGTACCGGGTACGTGCGATCGACCCGTCAACGCATCGGCAGGCTAGGACACCACGACGTCGAGGCGCTCCCAGCCGCGGACCGTCGACGTCGGAGCCAGCCGCGCGGTCTCGGCGTCGATGTCCCACTCCGGCCAGCGGTTCAGCAGCTCGTCGAGCGCGACGCGTCCCTCCAGCCGGGCGAGGTTGGCACCCAAGCAGTAGTGCACGCCTTTGCCGAAGGTGATGTGGCTGATGTTGTCCCGGCGGATGTCGAACTCGTCGGGATTGTCATAGCGCCGCGGATCGCGGTTGGCCGCACCGAACATCAGCAACATCGCGCTTCCGGCGGGCACGGTGCGACCGTGGGCCTCGAAATCGCGTGTGACCAAACGCGCCACGTTGTGACCGGTGGGCTCGTACCGCAGCGTCTCGTCGACGACGCGCTGCAACAGCGACCGGTCTTCGACGACCTCGCGGCGCTGATCCGGGTGCGCGGCGAGCACCTTGGCCAGCCAGCCGATGAGCCGGCCCGTCGTCTCGTTACCGGCGCCGGCGACGACCTGCGTGTAGTGCAGGATCTCCTTGCGCGTCAGCTTGCGGGTCACCCCGTTCTCGTCCTCGAACTCGACGTTGAGAAGGGCGGTCATCAGGTCGTCGGAGGGGTTTTTCGCCCGCCAGTCAACGTATTCGGCGTAGATGCTGCCGTCGGCGATTTTGTCCGCGCGCACGACCTTCATCGGTGAGCCGGGCTTGGTGCGCAGGCTCGCGTCGTTGGCGTCGCGCACCGACACCTGCTCGGATTCCGGTATGCCCAGCAGCATTCCGATGACGCGCATCGGCATCATCGACGCGAGCTCGGCGATGATGTCGAAGCGGTCGGCGCCCACCAGTGGATCGAGGCAGTTCACGCAGTACTGACGGATCTGGTCCTCGAGCGCGGCCATCCGGCGGGGCGTGAACACCCGCGACATGAGGCCGCGCAACATCGTGTGAACCGGCGGGTCCTCCATCATCATCACGCCCTTGGGCATGTCGAACTCCGACTGGATGAGCTCGAGGATGTCGCCGCGGCTGTTGGAGAAGGTCTGCCAGTCGAGCAGGGCCCGCTCGACGTCCTCGTGGCGTGACAGCGCCCAGAAGTCGTAGGCCTCGTTGTAGTAGAGCGGCGCTTCTTCCCGCAGCCGGGCGTACGTGGGATAGGGGTCCGCGACGATGTCCACCCGGTACGGGTCGTAGTAGACGGCGCTGCCGTGCGCCTTCTGATCAACTGCGGCCATCGGATCTCCCCTGCTTCAGGAGGCTGCGGGCTGCGCCATCGTCGCAGCTCCCCTTGCTTGTTGGGCGATCGCCCAACATCTAAGCTGGCGCCATGTCTAGCAGCCCCGTCGGCGACCGGTCAAGGGGTGGACGCGAGTCGGCCGCGCGCTCGGCCCTTATCGAGGCGACCGCGCAGGTCATGCTGGAAGAGGGCTACGCGGCGGCGACGTCGCGGCGGGTCGCGGCGCGGGCCGGCGTGAAGCCCGCCCTCGTGCACTACTACTTCCCGAGCATGGACGACCTGTTCCTGGCCGTGCTGCGCGAAGGCGCCGAGGCCAACCTCGCTCGCCAGAGCGAAGCGGCGGAGGCCGACGAACCCCTGCACGCGCTGTGGCGACTCAACAGCACGCACGGTGCCCGGCTGTTCATGGAGTTCATGGCGTTGGCGAACCACCGCAAAGCCATTCGCAGTGAGATCGCGGCCTACGCCGAGAGGTTCGGCGGCGTCGAGGAAGGCGTGGTGGCCGAGGCGATGAAGGCCCACGGCGCGGACGTGGAGGCGTTCCCGCCCGTCGTGATGTCTATGATCGTGACGAGCTTGGCCCGCATCGTCCTGCTCGAACGGGGACTCGGCATAACCCGAGGTCATGCCGAGGCGGAGGCGTTCATCGGGCGCTATCTGGACCGCTTCGAAATTAAGCCATCGTGACCTGGATCACACCGTGTCGACGCGGGTGACCAGCAGCACTCTGACTTGAGTTAACCTAGGGCTCAATGAGAACTTATATGGGCTAAGTTACGCACGGATACATGCACAGCGACGAATACGACTTGAGGGCGGATATGGGTTGCATCGGGCGGGGACGGTAATGCTCCGACGCGCAAGGAAGATCTGGCTGCCCATCGTGATCATCGTCGTGGTGACGATCGCGGGCTTCACGGTCAGCCGCATCCGCACCTTCTTCGGGGCCGAGGGCATCATCGTCACTCCCCGAGTTTTCGCGGAGGACCCCGAGCCCTTCGATCCCAAGGTCGTCAAGTACGAGATCTTCGGCACCGGCACGTATGCGGACATCAACTATCTCGACCTCGACGCGAGGCCCCAACGGATCGACGGCGCATCGCTGCCGTGGACGCTGACGCTGCAGACCACAGCGCCGTCGGCCGCGCCCAACATCGTGGCGCAAGGCGACGGCCAGAGCATCACCTGCCGGATCACGGTCGATGACGAGATCAAGGACGAAAGAACCTCCACCGGCGTGAATGCCCAAACCTTCTGCTTCGTGAAATCCGCATGACCTCACCGACGAACGAGGCTCCAACGGACGCCTTCCCTCCCGTTCGGCACGCCAAGCGGCCCTTCATCCCCCGCGCGATCCGCGCTTTCGCGGTGCCGATCATCCTGGGCTGGATTGCGATCATCGGGATCGTCAATGTGGCTGTGCCGCAACTGGAAACCGTCGGACAGATGCGCGCGGTCTCGATGAGCCCGGACTTCGCGCCGTCGATGATCGCGATGAAGCGCGTCGGGCACGTCTTCGAGGAGTACGACTCCGACAGCTCGGCGATGATCGTCATCGAGGGCGAAGAACCCCTCGGTGAGGACACCCGCGCCTTCTACGGCGAGATGGTCTCCAAGCTGGAGGCCGACAAGAAGCACGTCCAAAGCGTCCAGGACTTCTGGAGCGATCCGCTGACGGCCTCCGGAGCGCAGAGCAGCGACGGTAAAGCCGCCTACGTGCAGGTCTACCTGTCCGGTAACCAAGGCGAGGCGCTGGCTAACGAGTCGGTCGAAGCGGTTCAGAAACTGGTCGCCGGCATGCAGCCACCGCCCGGCGTCAAGGTCTTCGTGACCGGCCCGGCGGCCCTGGCGGCCGATCAGCACATCGCCGGTGACCGCAGCATGCGGATGATCGAGGCGCTCACGTTCACCGTGATCATCACGATGCTGCTGCTGGTGTACCGCTCGATCATCACGGTGTTGCTGACGCTGGTGATGGTCGTCTTGCAGCTGTCCGCCGCCCGCGGGGTCGTCGCATTCCTCGGCTATCACGAGATCATCGGCCTCTCCACGTTCGCGACGAACCTCTTGGTGACGTTGGCGATCGCCGCGGGAACCGACTACGCGATCTTCTTGACCGGCCGCTATCAGGAGGCGCGCGGACTCGGCGAAGACCGGGAAACCGCGTACTACACGATGTTCCACGGCACGGCGCACGTCGTGCTGGGCTCGGGCCTGACGATCGCCGGCGCGCTGTTCTGCCTGAGCTTCACCCGGCTGCCCTATTTCCAGACCATGGGTGTGCCGCTGGCCATCGGCATGGTCACATCGGTCTTCGCCGCCCTGACGCTGGGACCGGCGATCATCAGCTTCGCGAGCCGGTTCGGCAAGATCCTCGAACCCAAG